>JBDTMP010000303.1:0-8128 GCA_039934215.1 Ginsengibacter sp. | reverse complement strand
CGTGGTGACTTAAAAACTATTAATAAGCTGGCGGCCTAACGATCTCCTGCTATTCATAGTTATCTCAAATTAAAATTTTAAAGTTTCTACTAATATCCAGTTGTGGCTTTTTGCAATTTGTAAGATTTTGCAGGGTATTTTTTCATCAAACATCTTGTTCTGTTATTTCCTGCCAATAGCCAAACGTTCTTGTATTTTAAAAGCTACTAATGTTTGCCCGGCGGGCTTTGCGAATGAAATTATCAAACAGTATTATAGCCGGGCAATTATTTTTTATTGATTCTGAATTTTGGCAAAACACATTTGCGTAAATAAGTTTTGATTTTTAAGTCGGTTATATTTGTTTTCATAAATTTTTCTTTGTGGATCTACAGGCAATAGAACTCTTCGATATGCAGCCGGCACAGCTTGATAGTTTTTTATCTATCGGGTGGTTCAGGATACAACAAACTATTTTTACTACCGATGTATTATGTTTTAACGAAGAAGCCTATACGCCGGTGTGGCTAAGGGTGCGCCTGCGTGATTTTGTGCCTGATAAAAAATACAAAATCCTACAAAAGAAAAATAGAGGGTTTAAAATGGAAATAAAAAAGGCTATCGTAACGCCGGAGCATGAGGCTTTGTATGCAAGCTATAAAGAAAGTGTTGCGTTTGATTGCGCTCCAAATCTTCACTGGCTTTTATACGGCGATGGTACAAGGGATGTTTATAATACCTATATGATAAATATGTTTGATGGCGATAAATTAGCAGGCGCTGGCTTTTTTGATTTAGGCAACAACAGCGCCGCAGGTATCTGTTCCGTGTATAATCCTGCATACAAAAAATATAGCCCGGGCAGGTACCTGATCTATGAAAAAATGCTTTATTGTAAAGACAAAAATTTTAAATATTTCTATCCCGGTTATTTCGTTCCCGGTTATCCCATGTTTGATTATAAACTTGAAATAGGAAAAGATGCCCTTGAATATTTTAATTCGTATTCAAAAAAATGGTTCCCTCTTATACAAAAAAAATGATTTCATTGGAACTGCATCATTTGCTTTTTTATAAGATTTCTTAATTTTATTTTTGATGCTATTTTTATAATCAAAAACAAAATAATGCGTGCGAACCACGAAATAGATTACCGCATTTATGGTGAAGAGATGCAGTATGTTGAAATAGAACTTGATCCTAATGAAAGCGCAATTGCTGAAAGCGGCAGCTTCATGATGATGGACGATGGCATACAGATGCAAACGATATTTGGAGACGGCAGCCAGCAGCAAAACAGCGGTGGCATCTTCAATAAACTACTTGGTGCAGGGAAGCGTCTGTTGGTAGGAGAGAGCTTATTTATGACAGCTTTTACCAACATAGGTTCCGATAAAAAGCAGGTAAGCTTTGCTTCACCATATCCGGGAAAAATAATTGCGCTTGATCTTATGCAGTTGGGCGGTAAAGTAATTTGCCAGAAAGATGCGTTTTTGTGCGCTGCCAAAGGAGTGAGCATTGGCATTGATTTTCATCGAAAGCTCGGCACCGGAATATTCGGAGGCGAAGGCTTCATTATGGAAAAGCTGGAAGGAGATGGCCTGGCATTTGTGCATGCCGGCGGTCACGTATTTGAAAAGGAATTGATGTCTGGCGAAATGATAAAAATAGATACCGGTTGCCTCGTCGCGTTAACACAGCATATTAATTATGATATACAATTTGTCGGCGGAATCCGCAATACAATTTTCGGGGGAGAAGGACTATTCTTTGCGACACTACAGGGGCCCGGCAAAGTGTGGATACAAACCCTTCCGATCAGCCGCCTCGCAAGCCGTATATTAAGTTATGGTACGGTAAAGCGGAAAGAGGAAGGAAGCATTCTTGGAGGAATTGGGAATATGTTGGATGGAGATGGGTTTTGAACATCGCACCGATAATCTGATTCGCATTATTGATAGTTAAGTTATTCTCTCCATTGGGTACACGTGATAAAGAATCGGAGGAACATGAATCGTCTTAGTTCAAATAACTGCCACATTAATAAGCATTTTTATTTTCCCAACATGGGAAACAACCTGTGTATCTCTTCGTCATTTGGTTGTGCTCCATACTCACATATTTCAAATACTTCTGCATATTTTACCCGGGCTGCTTTATCTGCTCCGTACCATTTTACAAGTGAGGCTTTTACTTCCGGGGTGATTGTTCCTGCCTGTTTTTTTGCAAGCCATTGAATGCGTTCATTTTTATCTTCCGGTACTTCAGCGGAATAATGGCCTATCCATGGCAACCATTCATACACCTGTGATACGTGTGCATCAAGTCCTGAAATCTTTTTATCGTAAACGCTGGTGATGTCAACTGCAATATCAGGACTAAATGGATTGGGTTTTTGGAAACGATCCTGGAAATATAGAAACAAAGGATTTTTTTTCAGCGCAGGAACATCGGGAGAAATGTCAGGCACTGAAACCATATACGCTGCATCCTGCACCAGCACGCCGGTGTAGCGATGATCGGGATGATAATCATTTGGCCGCGGAGCAATTACCACATCAGCATTCCATTCACGAATCTCTTTTATGATTTGTAATCTTACATCAAGTGACGGCGTCAACAGCCCATCATGATTATTAAGCACAACATAGGTTATGCCCAGGCGTTTTGCTACTTCCTGCGTTTCTTTAAATCTTCGTTTGGCAAGCGCTATTCCTTTCATGGTTTGATGACCGGCATCGCCATTTGTTACGGACACAAATTTTACCGCATAACCCATTTGTGAAAAAAGAGCTGCAGTGCCACCGCCATCTATATCACAATCATCGGGATGTGCGCCGATCATAATGATCCGGATCTTATCATTCGCCTGTTGTGCGGACACTATGGTAGTGATGCTAATTAAAAAAATGGAAGTAAATAAAAGATGGTGGAATATTGACTTCATACAAGCGGTTTTTATTTTAGTGAAGATAATATTTCCTGCTAAGCGATTCTGTGCAAATAAGCGATGTGAATGAATTATAAGAACGTTCCGATAAATTGAAAAATAAAACCTACGCCAATAAGAGCCAGGCCTACATAGGCATAAGAGTTTATTTTTTTATCAGCCTTCCTTTTCTTTTCTATTTGCTCTCTTTGTAAGGGTCCAACGCGTAACATATCTCCTTCATGCTGATCTGCAATTCGCGACGGCAATCCGTAAATAAATAATAAAACAACTCCCAAAATATCCAGCAATAATCCTGTTTGTGAAAAAATCATTTGACTATCTTTTCAATTATCAATCTTATTTTTTTTTCTGCCTCAATGTCTATCATTGATATTATTATAATTGTTCAGACTTAGAAATTTATAAAGTCATAGGTTCTTCAACAAATCTATACTTCACTCTGCGATCAACGGATTCAGCAAATGTAAGATTGCGATATTTAAAAACGCGCCGGCAAATAATATAGTTTCCACACTCAGGCTGTTTTCGTTAATGCATTTTACAGGCAAAATATAAAAGGCATAACTTTAAAATGTAATCAACTTTTATTTTTTAAAAGACAACCTGCCCGAAACATATGTTGCGCCTTACAATTTGATAATTATATAATTTATATGTCACCGCACCACGGCCACTTTTCTCTCAATAATATTGACAACATTCATCAATTTGAAGCGCTATTTAATTTTGCCACCATTGGGATTGTTGTGACGAATAACGAAGGAAGGATCATCAACTTTAATAGATATGCAGAAACGCAGTTTGGTTATACAAAGGAAGAAATTTTTGGCGAAACAGTTGAAGTGCTTTTGCCTGACCCGATGCGCTCAAGGCATATAAAATACAGGGAACAATATTATAATGATCCGAAACCAAGAATAATGGGGCATGGCCGGGACTTATTGGCAAAGCGCAAAGATGGAACAACCTTCCCTGTTGAAGTGAGCCTTAGCCATTACGAGATTAATGATGAAATTTTTGTAATTGCGTTTGTGATTGATATCACCGTGAGAAAAACACATGAAGGGATGGTGATGGACCAAACGCGTGAGCTGGAACGAGTGACTTTAGAAATAAAGTCGATGAATGCTCAACTGGAACAGAAAGTAGAAGACAGGACAAAGATGCTTCGTGAAGCATTGTCGGAGTTAGAACATTCGAAGGAAGAATTAAACCTTGCGTTGGAAAATGAGAAGGAACTGAACGAATTAAAATCTGGGTTTGTTACCGTGGCATCACATGAATTCAGAACGCCGCTAAGCATTGTTCTTTCATCGGTTTATTTACTTGAAAAGTATACTACTCAACATCCTGAAACTAAAATTGAAAAGCACATTCTGCGCATAAAAAACGCCGTGGGCGGAATGAAAAATATTCTTGAAGATTTTCTTTCACTTGGTAAACTTGAAGAAGGTTTGGTGCAAACAAATATAGAATTAATCAGGCCTGCCGCAATTGATGTTATTCTTAAAGAGCTGTTGCAGGAGCTGGATGAATTATTCAAAAAAGGCCAGGGAATTAATTTTACAAATTTAACGGCGCACGATATTTGGTTAGACAGAAACCTGGTAAAAAATATTTTGACCAATCTCATTTCAAATTCTATAAAGTTTACAAATGAAGATGGAAAAATTAAAGTTGTGGCTTCCGTCAGTGACAATAATTTTATCATCTCTGTGGAGGACAACGGCATTGGTATTTCGGCAGAAGACCAGCAGCATTTATTTGGGCGTTTCTTTCGTGCCAAAAATGCCGCAAATATCCAGGGAACCGGTTTGGGATTGCACATAGTGGCCAAATATCTGGAACTGATGAATGGCACGATAACCATGAAAAGTGAAATTAATAAGGGTACTATTTTTACAATCAATATTCCTCAACAACAGAAATGAAAACAATATTAATTATAGAAGATAACCTGGAGGTACGTGAAAACACTGCCGAAATACTTGAGCTTTCCAATTATAAAGTATTCACCGCGGAGAACGGTAAAGCGGGGGTGGAGATAGCGCTTAAAGCAAAGCCCGACCTGATTGTTTGTGATATTATGATGCCTGTGCTCGATGGTTATGGCGTATATCATTTATTGAGTAAGCATAGAGAAACATCCGGTATTCCGTTTATTTATCTCACGGCAAAATCAGAAAAAGCCGATGTAAGAAAGGGAATGGAAATGGGCGCTGATGATTACATCACGAAGCCTTTTGATGGCATTGAATTATTAAACGCCATAGAAACCAGGCTGAAAAAAAGCGAGTTGCTAAAAGAGCGATATACAGGCCCTGAGGCATTAAATGATTTCCTGGATGATGTACAAAAAACTAATAAAGTTCATCTTACATCGGACGAAAGAGAATTGGTCAATTACAGCAAAAAAGTAAATATATATGCAGAAGGGCAACGCCCAAGGACTGTCTATTATGTGGTTTCAGGAAAATTGAAAATATCTAAAACAAATGATGACGGAAAAGATTTCATCACCGGCATTCATGGCCCCGGCGAATATTTTGGATATACTTCAATTTTAGAAGATGTGAATTATAAAGATGAGGCGCAGGCATTAGAAGAAACGACATTGATGCTGATACCACGTGAAGATTTTTTACAACTAATATCCAGCGACATACAGATAGCGCAAACGTTTATTAAAATCATTGCACAAAACATAGTAGAAAAAGAAGAAAGCCTTTTAAATCTTGCATACAGTTCGTTAAGAAAAAAAGTTGCTTACGGGCTTATTCATTTGTTAGAAAAATATAAAGTAGAAGAAGGAAATAAAATTATTTTAAACTTATCAAGAGAAAACATGGCGCAATCTATTGGCATTGCAACCGAGTCGCTCATAAGAACACTGGGCGACTTTAAAGATGAAAAGCTCATCGACATTCAAACGGGAAAGGTTATCATCATTGACGAAAAAAAATTGCGTAGCCTTCCTTATTGATAAAATTTCAAACAACATCGTTCACCTTTGCGAGCTATGAGTGAAAAATATATAACACCGGAGCAAGCCGTACAATGTATAAAATCAGGCAACAGGGTATTCATTCATGGAAGTGCATCCACGCCTGTTTGCCTTGTACAGGCATTGCAGGCCAGGCACAATGAATTGAAAAATGTAGAACTGGTGAGCATCACCAACATTGGGGATTTAAACTTTGATAATCCCGAATACCGGAAAAGCTTTTTCTTCAATTCACTGTTTGTGTCAGCCACCACACGCAACATCGCCAACAGCCCCGATGGAGATTATGTTCCTGTTTTCCTTAGCCAGATTCCCCAGTTGTTCAGGAAAAAAATATTGCCGATTAATGTAGCCTTGATCCAGGTTTCGCCGCCGGATCAGCATGGATTTTGTTCGCTGGGGACTTCGGTGGATATTGCAAAAGCAGCAGTTGAAACAGCGGAATTTGTTATAGCACAGGTGAATCCCAAAATGCCCCGAACACATGGCGATGGATTTCTGCACGTTGATAAGATACAGTCATTGGTTTTCCTGGAAAGTGAATTGCCCGAAGTGGATTATTCATCAAAAGCAAACGAGAGTATTATACAGATCGGTAAAAATGTAGCATCGCTCGTGGAAGATGGCGCTACATTGCAATTGGGAATAGGCAGCATTCCCGACCAGGTAATGCAAAACCTGCACGGCCATAAGAATCTTGGCATTCATACAGAGATGATGTCAGATGGAGTGATACCGCTTATTCAAAAAGGAATTATTAATAACAGCATGAAGAAGCTGAACGTTGGCCGCTCGGTAACCGGCTTTATGATCGGCACACGAAAGCTATATGCTTTTGTAAATGATAACCCGCAGATAAGGGTTATGGATATCGCTTATGTAAACGATACAAGTGTAATAAGGCAAAACCCACGGGCCACTGCCATCAACAGCGCCATTGAAATTGATTTAACCGGCCAGGTATGCGCCGATTCAATTGGAACATACCAATATTCCGGCATTGGCGGCCAGATGGATTTTATGCGGGGAGCCTCTTTATCTGAAGATGGCAAACCCATCATTGCTATGCCTTCTGTCACTTCCAGTGGGCTCTCCCGCATTGTACCTTTTTTAAAAGAAGGCGCAGGTGTGGTAACCACGCGTGGGCATATGCATTGGGTGGTGACAGAGTATGGCATCATTGATCTTTTTGGAAAGAACCTCAAGCAAAGAGCAAAGGCATTGATAGAAATTGCACATCCCAATCATCGTGAAGCGCTTGATAAGGCTTATCATGAGCGATTTAAATAATTGTTTTTTTATAAAAGGAAATGCCGGCGATTGGCCGGCATTTCCTTTTATAGTATCATCTTAGGTAGCACAATTTATTAGGGCACCTTTCAGCGGTAAAAAAATTCCGTTCGATGATGGTGGTTTCACAAGCGTTCAACAAATTTTTATTTATCAACTTATTGTTTAATTCTATTTAAAGCCATTTCCGAACTAATGTATTCCCCTGCGATATTCTGGCTCTGCAATGTCCAGCTATCACTTACGGATATAGTATTCCAGACCCTGCCCGACTTCCTGGATACCTGCACAATTACGCCAAGCATTTCCTCAAAATCATTTGACACTTCTGAAACAGACCTGTGCCTGTTGATATCAATTTTACGGGGATTTACTTTTCCCAGTTGCTGCAATGAAGTGTGAGAATCCAAAACAATTGTTCTGCCATTTTTTGTTCCATTTCCCTTTACGAGAAAATCAATTTTCAGAAATGGGTACGCGGTTGAAAATTCGTTCTGGATATCTCCTATCTGGCTGTCATTGTTTATTAATATTTCTTTACAATCTAATTCCATAAAACCGTTTTTTTTTGTAGAACGCTCCACGTTAATAATGAAATGTCTTTTATGATATCAAAATTACATATGTCTTTCTTGTTGTTTCAATACGGCCATCAATAAATAAGATGAGTTTGGTCATAAAAAAGCGACTGATTTACTTTTCATGTTTACAAACATGTTCTCTGCCCTGTACAATCATCTTTGCTGACTATACACACAGGTAACTTCGCGTTTCAAAAAAAAAGTTATTAAACAAATACAAAAAAAGAGGAGTGCTACGGGTACAAGTGAGGTTCAGTTAATTGACGAATAAAATCATTTAGCGGTAACCGTTATCACATAAACATCTTTACAAGCTTATAT
>JBDTMP010000302.1:0-2489 GCA_039934215.1 Ginsengibacter sp. | reverse complement strand
GCTTCATCCCATCTTTTTGGTAACGAATCAAACACAAGATTATCAGCATTGCTTACCTGGGAAGATGCAGTCGTAAAAAAAAGAATTGTAATAAGAAGATGTAAAAAGAATTTTTTAGGCATTGGATATAAATTAAAATGATGCAAACCTGCCTCAATTAATGTGTTGAAATCTCTGCCTTGTGTGCATTCAAGAGAAAAAAAAATTTTTATTCAATCACCAGCCACGTGTAACTTCCAGGTGCAATGGTTACCTGCACTGAAATAGATTTATCATCCCTGAGCTGATATGTTTTTAAGCTCCCTTCTTTCTCTTTCACGTTTGCCTGCTTCCCTAAACCCGTAAAATACAAAGGCAATTTTATAATTCGCGTAATAGGCCGCTGCAATGGATTGTATAACATTGCCAACGCTTTTTCCTTTAGTTGAGAATTCACATGCACGATACCATCCCAATCCCTTCCATCGGCACGACGGAGGTGAATAATATCAGAATTGAGAATATCACGGTATTTTTTATACCAGCTAATTGTGCTGATAACGGTTTGCTTTGTTTGTTCGGTATCATACAACCTGGGGCCGCGATAGCAGGCCTGCACACCCGCTCCGTAATATTGCATCATCAATTGCCTGTAATCTTCAAGGTGTTCTGAAAGTGGCTCCAACACTGCTTCAGGGCCACCGCCCTGGTATTTGGTTAATGGCACGAAGCCCCATCCCATCGAAGGTGTTTTTTCCCATGTGCCATCATATATATTCTGGCGGTTCAATATTTTTTGCTGATCTCTTGGTAAAGAAAAATTAACCTCACGGTAACCAATACCCGTTTTATTGGTACCATCTAAGAAATACCAATCAGGTGCATTCACATACACATCGTTTTCATTGCACCAGTGATACATGCCTTTCTGTAATTCCATTTGTTTCCACTGCGAATCATCTAAGTTTTTATGGCCGGGATGTGTAGTTGAAGCGCATACGTCGCCGGGATAAGGGCCGTCATTTTCAAAAATATTAAACCCTGTCTGGGTGATAAAGATTTTGAGCTTATCCAAATAGGTTAACCCCCACCTGCTTCCCAGGCAAGGCGCATGGCCAAAAAAAGCGGCGGCGTCAGGCTTTCCGGTTACTGGGTCAATCACATCATCTTCATCGCTTATTCTTCTTGAGCTGAAGAGTGAATAGCTGCCCATCATAATATTTTTGCTGTGCGCATAAGCGGCAAGGTCTTTCCACTTTTGAATATTTGCCGCTGAAGTATCTTCCATATTGCAATGGCTTCCAAAACTTAATATTAAGGCCTCGTATCCCGTAGCTGCACATTGATCGACTGCTGTTTTTACTTCATCATCATTCTTGCTTACTAAATGCATAAAGATGGGATTTTCCGTTACCCATGGCGCCACGGTTCTATACATTTTACGAATCGCAAGTCCCCTTCTTTCGCGATCATAACTGTCCATAAGCAATTCATGTGTACGGACAGAATTAAATTTTTTACCCGGCTGTAACTCAACACCGGTAACATTTTCAGGATACACTTCGAGCAGGCAGGGCGTTTCATAATTATAATTTACCTGCGAGGTATAAGCGCTGTCAGTTTTCCAGTGTGTAGTTTGATCGCTGATGTCATAACGCATCGCATTATTAAAAGCGTAGTTGGTTTCCACATAAATACCATGTTGTTTTTTCATTTGCCCAGGCGTGCCTACTACAGCGCTCTCTTCTTCCACCAAAGCAAGTGTTTCATTCACTACCTGGTTGAGTGTAATATTTTTTTTACTCCCGTTTTCAACAGAAAGCCATTTTACTATTAATGGTATCCCATCATATAATTCATAATTAACAGTAACTATTATATGTTTTAATCCAGGAACATTTGAGCTGTAAATAAATGAAAGCATTTTTCCGGAAGGCAGTTGTTTGTTGGCCGCCCACCTCTTTGCTTTCTCCAAAGGAGTCCTTTCAGACCAATTAATATAAGGCGGAATGCCTGATACGGACCAGGATTGAAACTGAAAATCATTTTCATCAACAGTAAAATTATTTACCCATTCCGGCAACAGGTAAGCATTTTCTTTTTGTCCGTACAAGCCGCCAACATTATAATCCCGGCCATTTATCTTAAGTCTTGCTTCTGCTTTTACCGCACGCAGTAATTGCTGACCGGTAGTATAGTTTTTATAATCGGTACATGTCACATTGGGCTGGATACGAAATGTTCTTTTTACCAAACCATTGAATAACGTAATGTCTTTGCCATCGGCACTTTTAAATACATCCGCCTTCTCCGTAACAGGATGAACAAGCCAATCGGCTTTATATAAATTTTCTGAGGCCGGTTTCCATACGGGTAATGGCGGATTATTTTTTTGCCCATGGCCTGCAACCGGAATCAGCAGGGATATAACGCTTAGAAATAAAATAAATCCCGGTATATTTTTCATTGTTAAATTATTATAAATCTGTAACTAAAATTTAATCCGTTGA
>JBDTMP010000301.1:0-6949 GCA_039934215.1 Ginsengibacter sp. | reverse complement strand
TATACTCCGTCCACTTTTCCTTTGATTCCCCGGAGGCAACCACGCAATCAATAAATGCCATGCCCCTTACGCCATCTTCGGTGCCGGGGAAATCAAGCATTTCTCTTGTTGGTTTTGTACCTTCTATTTTTGCAAGTAATGTTTGTGCAAAGTTGTGATATATATTTCCAAATGCTTCGAGATATCCTTCAGGATGGCCGCCCGGCGTTCTGCAATTTTGCGTAGCGAAGCTGCTTAATATTTTTGTATAATTAGCGCCTGCACGTAAAATTTGTGCAGGTTCATCAAGCCATTTTACTAATAAAGTATTTGGCTCGTGCTGATGCCATTCGAGGCCGCCTTTTTCACCATACAGCTTTATATTAAGAGCATTCTCTTCACCTGCTGCTACCTGAGAGGCAATCAGGACTCCTGCAGCGCCGTTGTCAAATTTTAATAAAACATTTCCATCATCATCTAAGTTTCTTCCCTCTACCATTATATTTAAATCTGCGCAAAGCTTTGTGATTTTTAACCCGGAAATATATTCTGCAAGGTGTGCTGCATGCGTTCCAATATCGCCCATAGCGCCGGCCTTTCCTGATTTTTTTGGATCTGTTCTCCAGGCGGCCTGTGCATTTCCTTCACGCTCCGTTAATTTGCTTAACCAGCCCTGCGGATACTCAACAACAATTTTTCTTACCTTACCCAGCTTGCCTTCCTGCACCATTGCCTTTGCCTGCTTTACCATCGGATATCCCGAATAAGTATGCGTAAGACAAAGAACCAACCCTGTTTCCTCCACTTTCTTTTTTAATTGTTTTGCTTCATCAAGGTTAAAGGTCATCGGTTTTTCAATCACAACATTAAAGCCATGATCGAGCGCCATCATTGCCGGGGCAAAGTGTGCGAAGTTGGGTGTTACGATAGTTACAAAGTCAATCCGTTTATCGGCTGGAAGCGCACTCTCTTTTTTTATCATTTCCTCATAACTGAAATAAGTTCTGTCTTCCGGAACAAAAAGTGATTCGGCGGAATCTTTTGCAATTGCCGGATCAATACTAAATACACCACATGATAATTCTATTAAACCATCCATGTTGGCTGCAATGCGATGAATCGCTCCTATAAAAGCGTCTTTGCCACCGCCTACCATACCCATTCTTAATTTTCTCATATACTAATTTTAAAAAAAATGAAAATGAAATTACTATTGTACTTTTTAAAAATCTTTTCAATTTTTCACCGAATGCTGTTCCGCAAACAGTGAATTTTGCTGCATGAAATGTACCCGTCACTCATAAATAAATGCCGAATGAAAACTGAAATGCAGCCTCTAAATTATTCATAAAAGGATATTAAAAAAAAAGATATTTTAAATTATTACGAGTCATTTATTTTTTTTTAGCCGTTAATTAATACCTTGTAGCTTAAATAGTGTATTTGATACCTATCATAAAAAGAAATTCCTTCGGATGAAATTTACGACGCGCTTGCAGCTTTCCACCATGATGTTTCTTGAATTCTTTGTGTGGGGATCATGGTTTGTAACCCTTGGGACTTTCCTGGTAAACAATCTTCATGCTAATGGCGCTCAAACGGGGCGTGTATTTTCCACTCAATCGTGGGGAGCGATGATCGCACCTTTTATTATTGGATTAATTGCGGACAGATATTTTAACGCAGAAAAAATTCTTGGCGTTTTACATCTTATCGGTGCTGCTTTAATGTATTACATGTATAGTGTGGGTGCAGTTACCGATGTGTATCCAACATCTTTTTTTTATTACTTACTAATATATATGATATTGTTTATGCCAACGCTTGCGCTGGTAAATTCAATTGCGTTTAACCAAATGAATGATGCTGAAAAAGAATTTTCCAGCATAAGAATTTGGGGCACCATCGGATGGATAGTTGCGGGTCTGTTAATAAGCCTTGTTTTTCTTTGGGACGCAGAAGCGAATATAAAAGCCGGTCTGATGAAAAATACTTTTTTGCTCGCAGCCATCGCGTCTCTTGCCCTGGGTTTATTTAGTTTTACATTACCCAAAACACTGCCAAAAGTAGCGCCAGGCACTAAAGTAAAAGTCTCGGACATAATAGGATTAGATGCCTTAAAACTGTTGAAAAATAAAAACTTTTTAATATTCTTCATTGCCTCCATTCTCATCTGCATTCCATTAGCATTTTATTACCAGGTTGCCAACCAGTTTTTATCTAATATTGGCGTTGCAAAACCTACCGGCAAAATGGCTATAGGCCAGGCATCTGAAGTGCTCTTCCTGCTAGCACTCCCTTTCTTTTTTAAAAAATTTGGTTTTAAAAATACAATCTTAATAGGCATGCTTGCATGGTCGGCGCGGTATGCATTATTTGCTTATGGAAATGCCGGCGACTTAAGTTTTATGCTGATAATAGGGATCGCTTTGCATGGCATGTGTTATGATTTCTTTTTCGTATCGGGACAGATTTACACAAATGCAAAGGCAGGAATAAAATATAAAAGCGCCGCACAAGGATTGATTACATTAGCAACTTATGGCATCGGTATGTTGATCGGATTTGAAATTGCAGGCCTGATAACTGATGCTTATACAAGCACGGACGGAACGTTTGACTGGAAAATGATTTGGATAATACCTGCAGGAATTGCATTTGTTGTATTTCTTTTATTTGCAGTTTCATTTAATGATAAAAACGAAAGACCGATCCCTGATGGAAGCTTAAATATTTAATACTTATAAAACAATGCAAAACAGGAGAACACTACTTAAAAATCTTGCCCTCGGTACATCTGCCGTCATTATGGCTCCCGCCATTTCTTGTGCAGAAAAAATTCAGGGAGAAAAAAATTATACATTGAAAAACAATATCAATCATTCAGTTTGCAGGTGGACGTATAATTTCCTATCCGTAGAGGAATTATGTAAAGTCGTAAAGAAAGTCGGTTTCAATGCCATTGATTTGGTAGGCCCTAAAGATTGGCCTGTTCTTCAGCAATATGGCATTTTTAGTTCCATGTGCTACACCAATGGTGATAACAGCTTAACCAAAGGTTGGAACAATCCGGATTACCATGAAGTTCTTATAAAAAATTTTACAGAAGTAATTCCATTAGCAGCTAAAGCTGGTTATAAAAATGTGATTTGCTTTAGCGGTAGCCGCAATGGAATGGACGATGAAACAGGATTAAAAAATTGCGCAGATGGATTGAAAAAAATAATTCCACTTGCCGAAAAAAATAATATAATTATTCAAATGGAATTGCTGAACAGCAAAGTGGATCACAAAGATTATATGTGTGACCATACTTTATGGGGTGTAGAACTTTGCAAGAGGATTGGCTCTGAGAATTTTAAATTGCTGTACGACATTTACCACATGCAAATTGATGAAGGCGATGTGATAAGAACCATACAGGATCATCATCAATACATCGGGCATTACCACACAGGTGGTGTACCGGGCAGGCATGAAATAAATGAAACCCAGGAACTATATTATCCTGCTATAATGAAAGCAATTTTGAAAACCGGTTTTAAAGATTATGTTGCCCAGGAATTTATTCCGGCAGGAAAAGACAAAATTGCATCGCTAAGAGAGGCGGTAAAGATCTGCGATGTAGACGCCTAACCCCCTGAGGGGACTTTGGAGGTTTTCAATTTTAACCGGTTTATAATTTTCCTGGAATTTGAATTCATTAGCTTAAAAAAACTATAACCTATAAACAATAAAATTCAATATTAAACATGGCAGACAATACTTATGATGCAATTGTAATTGGGTCCGGAATTTCAGGAGGCTGGGCAGCAAAAGAACTTACCGAAAAAGGCCTGAAAACAATTATGCTTGAAAGAGGAAAAGATATTAAGCATGTAAAAGATTATGTAAATGCTCAAAAAGGAATTTGGGAATTTCCGCACCGTGGTGGGCGCACACAGGAAATGATAAAAGATTATCCCGTATTAAAAAGGGACTATCCCCTAAACGAAATTAACCTCGATTGGTGGGCCAACGACCAGGAATCTCCGTACACAGAAGTAAAGCGAATGGATTGGTTCAGGGGTTATCATGTAGGTGGCCGATCGCTCCTGTGGGGTCGCCAGTGTTACCGGTGGAGCGACATGGATTTTGAAGCAAACATAAAAGATGGCATAGCAATAGACTGGCCTATCAGATATAAAGACATTGAACCCTGGTACACTTATGCAGAAAAATTCGCTGGAATAAGCGGCTCGGTAGAGCATCTACCTCAATTGCCTGACAGCCATTTTATGCCTGCAATGCAAATGAATTGTGTGGAGAAAGATGTAGCGGCACGCGTTAAAGAACATTACAATAATAAACGCACAATGATCATAGGCCGTACTGCAAATATTACAGAGCCTTTACCTGGGAGAACTAACTGTCAGTATAGAAATAAATGCTGGCTTGGCTGTCCTTTCGGGGCCTATTTCAGTACCCAATCTTCAACACTTCCCGCTGCTATGGCCACAGGAAATCTTACAGTAAGGCCGTGGTCTATTGTTACAAAAATTTTATACGATAAGGATACAAAAAAAGCTACCGGTGTGGAAATACTTGACGGAGAAACAAAAAAGACTTATCAATATTTTGCCAAAGTAATATTTCTGAATGCCTCAACTTTTAATAGCACCTGGATATTAATGAACTCTGCAACTGATATATGGCCTGATGGCCTGGGAAGCAGCAGTGGTGAGCTTGGCCATAACATCATGGATCATCATCTTGGAGTAGGTGCCGGCGGTACCATGGATGGCTACGACGATAAATATCTTTATGGCCGCCGTGCAAATGGAATTTATGTGCCGCGATATCGTAATCACTTTGGTGATAAAAGAGATTATATCAGGGGCTTTGGATACCAGGGTGGTGCAAGCCGGCAGGGATGGGGCCGCAACGTAGCAGAAATGGCTATCGGTGGAGATTTTAAAGATGCATTGGCAGAACCAGGGCAATGGTCAATGGGCATTGGAGGTTTCGGGGAAATACTCCCATATCATGAAAACAAAATGACTTTAGATAAAACCAAAAAAGATGCATGGGGTTTAAATGTAATCGCATTTGATGCGGAATGGAAAGAGAACGAAAGAAAAATGAGGATAGACATGCAGAACGATGCTATCGAGATGCTGGAAGCGGCGGGGGTGAAAAATGTAAAAGGCCATGATGGAGATGGTACCATAGGCAGGGGCATCCATGAAATGGGAACCGCCCGTATGGGCCATGATCCAAAGACATCGGTGCTTAATAAGTGGAACCAGTTATGGGATGCGAAAAATGTATTTATTACTGATGGTTCTTTTATGACATCAGCAAACTGTGTAAATCCATCACTCACCTACATGGCGATGACTGCACGTGCTGCCGACTATGCTGTAAGTGAATTAAAAAAACAAAATATTTAGAATATAATTCATCATACAACTTTAATATTTCACGACTATGGAAGAAAAAGATAAAATGGAAAACGTAAATAATTCAAGACGTAAATTTTTAAAAAATACTGCTGTGACGGCAGCTGGTTTTATGATCGTGCCACGCCACGTCTTGGGAGGCAAAGGATTCCTGGCGCCAAGTGACAGGCTAACAATTGCAGGTATTGGGGCGGGTGGAAAAGGAGAAAGCGACATCGCAAATTTTTACAAAAGCGGCAAAGCTGACATTGCTTTCCTTTGCGACGTAGATGATCGACGGGCCGCGACAACGGTTAAAAACTTTCCTAAAGCAAAATATTATAAAGACTGGCGGGAAATGCTGGATAAAGAAGCAAAAAACATAGATGCAGTTTCCGTTTCCACTCCAGATCATACGCATGCTGTAGCTGCCATAGCTGCCATGCAACTTGGAAAACATGTGTACGTACAAAAACCGCTGACCCACGATGTTTATGAAGCACGAGCTCTAACAGATGCGGCTAAACGTTACAAGGTGGTAACTCAAATGGGAAACCAGGGAGCCTCGGGAGACGGAGTAAGGCAGCTAATGGAGTGGTACGATGCTGATACGATAGGTGATGTGCATACAGTTTATTGCTGGACTGACAGGCCCGTGTGGCCGCAGGGAATTCCCTGGCCCTCAAACACAACAACTGTTCCCGAAGGATTAAGCTGGGATTTATGGCTTGGCACAGCGCCTTATAAAGACTACATCGAAAAACTGGTGCCTTTTAATTGGCGTGGCTGGTGGGACTATGGAACAGGCGCCCTCGGCGATATGGGTTGCCATATAGTTGAACCCGCATTCCGGGTACTTGATCTTGGTTATATAGATTCAGTACAGGCCAGCGTAGGAAGCGTGTATGTGGATGAATTTAAAAGAGGATATTTTCCTGAAAGCTGCCCACCCTCAAGCCATGTAACTATAAAATTTCCTAAGACAAGTAAAACCAAAGGCCCGGTAGAAGTGCATTGGATGGATGGCGGAATTCAACCAAAACGGCCTGAAGAATTAGGTCCTAACGATGTATTTGGTGACGGAGGAAATGGAACTTTATTTATAGGAACCAAAGGGAAAATGATGTGTGAAACTTATGGAGCAAATCCAAAATTACTTCCACTCTCACGCAATACCGAAGTATCCGTTCCTAAAAAAATTGCCCGCGTGCCAGGTGGCGCTGACGGTCACTATGCACAGTGGGTTGAAGGTGCAATTGCAGGATATGGAAAAAATCAATTGAGTTCACCATTTGAAATCGCAGGCCCGTTGACTGAAGCCTTATTAATGTCTAATTTAGCAATAAGAGGAAATGATATTCGTGTAGCGAAAGGTAATGGGTTTAATTATCCCGGCCGCAACATTGAATTGATATGGGATAATAAAAATATGAAGGTTACCAATTTTGATGATGTAAACAAATTTGTAAAACGGGAATACCGCACAGGTTACAGCTTAAAAGCTTAATTAAAAATTTAATATTAATAATTATGAACAGAAGAGAAGCAGT
>JBDTMP010000300.1:0-6723 GCA_039934215.1 Ginsengibacter sp. | reverse complement strand
TGATCTTATTGACGTATGGTTCGATAGCGGCGCTATGCCTTATGCGCAGTGGCATTTTCCTTTTGAAAATAAAGAACAATTTGAAAAAAATTTCCCTGCTGATTTTATCGCGGAGGGAGTAGACCAGACACGTGGCTGGTTTTACACCTTGCATGTGTTAGGCGCTCTACTGTTTGATAGTGTAGCTTACAAAACCGTGATAAGCAACGGGCTTGTGCTCGATAAGAACGGAAACAAAATGAGTAAAAGAATTGGGAATGTCGTTGATCCTTTCGAGACACTTGAAATTTTTGGTCCTGATGCTACAAGATGGTATCTTATAACAAATGCTTCGCCCTGGGATAGCCTAAAATTTGACATAGAAGGTATAAAGGAAGTTCAACGTAAATTTTTCGGAACCATTTATAATACTTACCAGTTTTTTGCGCTCTATGCAAATGTTGATGGTTTTACTTTTGAAGAAACCTATATTCCTGTAAATGAACGTCCCGAAATTGACCGATGGATAATTTCTGTCCTCAACTCTCTAATAGAAAATGTTAGCAAGAGCATGGATGATTATGAACCTACACAAGCGGGCAGGGCTGTTGAAAATTTTGTTGATACACAACTAAGTAACTGGTATGTTCGCCTTTGTCGTCGCAGGTTCTGGAAGGGGGAGTATGAAAAGGATAAAATAAGCGCTTATCAAACGCTGTACGAATGTATGCAGGTAATCAGCAGGCTTATCGCTCCCATCGCGCCGTTTTTTGCCGATTGGCTTTTCACAAATCTCAACAAGGTTACGAAACAGTTCGAGCTTGAATCCGTTCACCATACTCTGTTTCCAAAAGCTGATGAAGAGCTGGTAGATAAAGACCTCGAAGAGCGCATGCAATTGGCGCAGGATATTTCCTCTTTAATATTATCGCTGCGCAAAAAAGTAAATATTAAAGTAAGGCAACCCTTGCAAAAAGTAATCATACCTGCGAATGATTTTTCTATGGAACAAAAAATAAGAAAAATTGAAGACATTATAAAATCAGAAACGAACATTAAAGAGGTGGAGTTGTTACCGGCTAATAACAATTTTATTAAGAAAAAGGCAAGAGCCAACTATAAGACTCTCGGAAAAAAACTGGGCTCTAAAATGAAATGGGCCGCTGAAAAAATTCAGCGATTGGATGATGTGGAAATAAGTAAAGTCCAGGATAAGGAATTCTTATTAAACCCTGATTACATAACTAAAAATGAGGAACCGGTATATATTTCAACAGATGACATCGAGGTAACAACCAATGAAATTCAGGGCTTTGAAATCGCGGCAAAAGGTAATCTTACAATAGCGCTTGATATCGAACTAACCGACCAACTAAAAAAGGAAGGTTTTGCAAGGGAATTTGTAAATCGTATTCAAAATATAAGGAAAGAAAGAAATTTTGATCTTACTGATAAAATACTTGTAAATGTGGCAGATGATCGGATCGCAAAGGCTGCAATTACTGAATTTAATAACTATATTTGCGCCGAAATTTTAGCAGATAAGCTTGAATTTTTAGAAGAAATTACCGATGGGACCACCATTGAAGTAAACAACGACTCTTTAACAGTTACAGTAACAAAAAAGGAAAATAAGTATGGCTAAACAGAAAAAAAAGTCAGTAGCGGTTTCAAAGAAACCGGTGACAGCTAAAAAAATTGTAGCTACTGCAAAGAAAGCTCCCATTGCTTCTTCAAAAAGCCATGCAAAAAAGGCAGCTCCCAAAAAACCTGTGGCCAAAAAGGCCCTGAATAAAAAAGTTGTGGCTAAAAAAGCCGTACCTGCCAAAAAGCAGGTACCGGTAAAAAAAACGCCGGCTAAAAAACCCGTTAAACCTATTATAAAAACTGCACCAGCTAAAAAAACTGCTAAGCCGGTTGTCAAAAAAGCAGAACCTAAAAAATTGCCTCAAACAAAAAAACCAGTTGTTGCTAAATCAACCGGAAAGGTTAAAAAGCCTTCAGTACTATCTAATAAAAAAATAGCGGAAGCAGCCCCTGTTAAACAAAAAAAGCAAACTGCTAAACCAGAAGTATCTCATGAAGTTGATCACAAGCAAAAACTAAAATCAGCCTTAGCAAAAACTTCTGAGAAAAGCCGTGAAAGTAAAAAGCCACAAAAGCCTTTTGTGATGCCAAAGACTACCACTGAAAAATCAAGGAAGTATGAGCCACAGTTTGTAAAATCAGTGCTTGACCAGGTGCCGGAAGAAAATAATGGCCCAAGCATGAGATACAGTGACGGTGAACTGATAGAATTTAGGGATCTTATTACAAGAAAATTAGAAACAGCTAAAAAAGAATTAGGCTATTTGCAGGGCCTTATCACCCGTAAAGATGAAATGGGGGGAGATGATACTGACAATCGCTACATGACAATGGAAGATGGCAGCCTGAGTATGGAAAGGGAGCAACTTAGCCAAATGGCAAGCCGCCAGATTACTTTTATAGATCATCTTGAAAAGGCAATGATGCGTATTGAAAATAAGACGTATGGAATTTGCAGGGTGACAGGAAAGCTTATTGATAAAGCTCGTCTCAGGGCAGTACCACATGCTACTTTATCAATAGAAGCAAAAATGGGAATTTCAAAATAAAAGAACTTATCTGTATTTTTAAAGGGAGCTATTATTAGCTCTCTTTTTTTTGTAAAAAATTTCATATTCAAATGTTTAGAAAACTTAGAACAGTTATTTACCATGTAACCGATTTGCAAAAAGCGAAAGAATGGTATAAGCTCGTCACAGGCATATCGCCCTACTTCGATGAAAGCTTTTATGTTGGTTTTGATATTAATGGTTGTGAACTCGGCCTTGACCCTTCGACAGAAGAGGTTAAAGGCGGCACCCAGTCTGTAGCCTATTGGCTTGTGGATAATATTGAAGAAAGTATTCAGAAATTTACAATAAACGATGCTAAGATAATAAGCCCTGTCACATCAGTAGGCGAAGGAATTAAAGTTGCAACAATCCAGGATCCTTTTGGCAATTGCATTGGCTTGATTGAGGAAGCGATACAACAGTAACTATTTCACCTCCTGCATCGTTACCAGTTTTTTATAAAATCCATCAATCGCCATAAGGCTATCATGCGTTCCTCTTTCAACGATTTTTCCTTTTTGTAAAACAATAATTTCATCGGCATGCCTTATCGTACTTAACCGGTGAGCAATCACAATACTAGTGCGATTGCTCATGAGATTATTAATAGCATCCTGCACCAGCCGTTCGCTTTCAGTATCGAGCGATGAAGTGGCTTCATCTAAAATTAAAATAGGCGGATTTTTTAATACTGCTCTTGCAATGGTTGCCCGTTGTTTTTCTCCGCCGCTTAATTTATTGCCGCGTTCCCCGATATTCGTTTCGTAGCCTTCTTCTTTATGCACTATGAAATTATGAGCATTGGCAATTTTTGCAGCATACTCAATTTGTTCAGGCGTTGCATCATTTTCCCCCAATGCGATATTATTGGTAATAGTATCATTAAATAAAATTGGTTCCTGTGTTACAATTCCCATGTGGTTGCGAATGGATGCCAGTGAATATTCTTTAATATTTATTCCATCGATTAATAATTCCCCTTTAGTCACATCATGAAACCTTGGAACAAGATCAACCAACGTGCTTTTTCCTGCTCCTGATGAACCAACAATTGCAACACGTTTTCCCTTCTCAATTGTAAGATTAATATCTTCCAGCACCATTTTATCTTCGTAATAAAAGGAAACATTTTTGAATTCGATGTTACTTTTGAATTCTTGCATTTGTATTGGATTAGCACCTTCTTTGATAGAAACATCCTGGTTAATAAGAAATTCAATACGTTCAATACTTGCTGAGCCTCTCCTGATATTATAAGATGCCGACGATAGATTTTTCAGGGGTTGAATAACCTGCGAAAAAATAATGATATAAGTTATAAAATCCCCGGGGTTTAAAAATGAATTCTGCAGCACCAATCTTCCCCCAAACCAAAGAACGCAAACAATAGCAAATACGCCAAGAACCTCACTGACAGGGGATGCAGAATCTCTTTTTACATTTGCCTTATTCTTTATTATAAATAATTCATCATTTTGAGTGACCAGTTTGTTGAATTGCTTCTTTTCAGCATTAAAGGCTTTTATGATGCGTATGCCACCCAGCGTTTCATCGATAGTAGAAAGTATAGCGCCAAGCTTTTCCTGTACCGCAGTGCTTTGTTTTTTAAGTGACCTGCCTACTCTTCCTATAATAAAACCGGAAACCGGCAAAAATAAAATGAGAAAAAGTGTGAGTTGCGGGCTTAAAATAATCATATAAAGAAAAAAGAAAAGTATGGTAACCGGCTCCCTGAAAAGCGTCTCTAATAAATTCATTACAGAAGTCTCTACCTCCGCAAGGTCATTGGTCATGCGGCTCATAATGTCACCCTTCTTCTGATCGTTAAAATAACCAATGGGCAGTACCAGAATTTTTGCGAGCATTCTGCTGCGCATGTCATTAATAACGGAGTTTCTAATGGGTGTTATAAAATAGATGGATAAATAGAGAAAGATATTTTTAAGAATAATGGCAACCAGCACCATTACACAAATAAATGCAAGTGCTTTTATCTCACCGTCAGGTGATTTTATCATATCATACAGCCACACTTTTAGGACGTTAACCGGATTTAGATTTGCAAAAAATCCCGGTGCTTTTGAAACAGCAACAAGCGAATCATTCTTTTTAAAAATAAGTAATAGAAATGGGCTTAAAAGGCCCAGTGAGATCACCGAAAATAAATTGGAAAGAACGTTAAAGCCGAAGTATGCAAAAATTAATTTAGGGTATTTAGAGACGTAGCGGAAAATGACACGTAAACTCTTCATCTAAGCTATTGAAATGCAAATAATTTTAATAATGGCAAAGTAACTAATTTTACAATCCCGATAGCGATCGGGACAAAAATTAAATAAATGACTGAAGGAAAACGACAAAAACAAGTAGCGGTAGAGATATCCAAAGTCCTCAATGAAATATTTCTGCGAATGGGTCTTAATATGCAGGAAGGCGGTATGGTTTCTATATCATCAGTAAAATTGACGCCGGATCTCTATGAAGCAAGAATTTACCTGAGCATGTTCCAGGTAAAAGACCCGGAGGCCGTGCTTGAAAAATTTAAAGACAGAAGCAGCGAGATACGCGGAGATCTTGGGAGAGTTATGCGGCATCAACTGCGCAGCATACCACAGCTTACTTTTTATATTGATGATACACTGGACTATGTTTTTAAAATTGAAAAATTATTGGAAAACATTAAAAAGGAAGATGTGAAAGGCGAACAGGATAAAGAAGGCTGAGGTTGAGTATTGTATTTATACTTTTCAAGCCAATTAACTAATAACCCAATTAACCACAACCTTGTATTTAAAATTTGCATGGAGATATTTTAAGGCAAAAAAAAGTACCAATGCAATAAATATTATTTCATGGGTTACGGCGGGAGTAATTGCTTTTTCTACCATGTGCCAGGTTTTGGTACTTAGCGTGTTCAATGGTTTTGAAGGATTGGTGCAATCACTATATTCTAACTTTTATTCTGATGTAAAAGTTGTAGCATCGAAAGGGAAAACAATCACATTATCACCTTCGCAAATTCAGCAAATAGGAAATCTCAAAGATGTAAAAGGAATATCGCTTGATGCTGAAGAAAAGGCATTGCTTCAAAGTGGTGAGCAACAAACGGTTGTTTTATTAAAAGGTGTAGACGATAACTATTCAAAGGTTTCAGGTGTTCCACAAAAAATGCTTCACGGCATTTTCGATGTTGGAACTATTGATCAGCCGAAACTGGTGATGGGCTCCGGAATAGAATACGCGATCGGTGTTGAATCAGATAAAAATCTTTTCCCCGTTACTGTTTTCCTTCCCAAAAAATCATCCGCCGGAAATTCAAATCCTCTTTCTGCTTTAAGCGAAGGCAATGCAAATACTGCAGGCAGCTTTGCGATCCAACAGGACTTTGATAATAAATATGTAATCACAAATCTTGATTTTGTAAAGCAACAGATGAATTACGCTCCTGATGAATACAGTGCGCTTGAAATTTCTTTATTGAATCCTGAAAACGCGGACAAATTTACTGGAGAGCTGCAAAAAGAATTGGGGCCGGTCTATAAAGTACTTACAAAATATCAGCAAAATACCAGCCTCTATAATTCAATGCGTCTTGAAAAATGGGTGATCTATGCCGTGCTTACACTCATCCTGATTATTGCGGCGTTCAATATGATCGGCGCTTTAACCATGCTCGTTCTGGAAAAGCGAAAAGATATAAGTGTTTTGCAATCGCTGGGCGCTGACAAAAATCTTATCAAAAAAATATTTTTAAGCGAAGGGATTTTACTCGCCGTTACCGGTGCCGGCACGGGTATTATTTTGGCGTTGATTATTTCTTTTCTGCAGGTAAAATTCAAAATAATAAAATTAACCGGCAACTCTTTTCTTATAGATTATTTTCCCGTGAAGCTTGTTCTTACTGATTTTTTGCTGGTGATCGCAACTGCACTTATCATTTCTTTTACCGCATCGTGGTTTCCAGCGAAAAAAGCATCTCAACAGATATTTAATTTAAAAACTTAGGGCAAGTACCCTTGTGAGATGTACGATGTGTTTTGAAATAAAAGATACAAACAACAATCATAAATAATCAAATACATGCAAGGCATATTGACTAATTGAC
>JBDTMP010000299.1:0-5006 GCA_039934215.1 Ginsengibacter sp. | reverse complement strand
GCTAATGGGCGAGCCGGAAGATGAAGGTATTTTTAGTAAAACAAGGTATGAGCGCATTTCAGGAACCAATAAAGACATGCCTTTAATCACAAACACAAAATTATATAGCGGGGATGCTTACTATTCCAATTCTTATGGTAAAGGTGGATTATGTTACTATGTTCTGCAGGATATGCTTGGAGATAAGCTTTATTTTAAAAGCCTTCATCAGTATATGGATGACTGGCACGGAAAACATCCTATGCCGTATGATTTTTTCTACAGCGTCAATAATGCCAGCGGCAAAGATTTAAGCTGGTTTTGGCAAAAATGGTTTTTCGATTTAAACTATCCTGATTTGTCAATAAAAAAAGTTGAGAAATCTGGCAATGACATTAAAATTACGATAACAAATAAAGGGGGATTGCCATTGCCTGTTTATATAACCATAACATCTACTTCCGGGCAGAAATCAATTTTAAAATTCACTGCCGAAACCTGGAAAGACGGGAAAAAGGAAATGTCATTCATTGCCAAAACGCCAATAAATAAGATAGGTAAAATTGTTGTAGGCAATGAATTTATTCCTGAAAAATATGACAGAGATAATGTATGGACGCCGCAATAAATTATGATTGCTGTGCACTGCTGAAAGAGAATCTTTTTGAAAGCCAGCTCTGCCCGGCTGGTATAATCCAGTTGTTGATCAAATCCTTTTTGGTAAGAATAGTATTATTGAAATACAAAGTACCGGAGTCTATTATTCCATTATCAATTTCGTAATTGAGTAATGAAAGTGGAATCAGTTGAATTCTTTCATCAATTGCAAACGCAAGCATTTGCCTGTCGAAAAGCTGCACGTGGTAATCTTCTTCAATATTTTTAATAATCCTTACAGAGCTGTCAGTACTGCAACCACCAACGGCCGTTGCCGTTTCATCTGCCATCAAAATAATGAACTGTCCAAAAAATAAATTGGCAAATCCCTTTACGGAGCTTCCATGGCTATTCCAGTTAGTGGTAAAATTTTGCAATAATTCTTCAATCTCCAGGGCTTCATGTAAAGTGAAACACCTGTTGCATTGATAGACCCACACACGCGAGTTATCGTCAAAATCTTTTGGGATCAAATCCTGGAAATGAAAATTCATATCGCAAAGTTAGGCTGGAATAATGCAAATAAATTGCTACTAAAAATTAATTAACTAATTAATTTTCTCAAGCAGTCCCCAGCTTTCTTAAATATGCCACATGAGAAAGAATAGCATGCCGCATTTTTGGATACTCAATATAAGTAAGCCCATATTCCTGGCATGTGAGGCGTATTATTTTACTAATAGCAGGATAATGCACATGAGATATTTTAGGAAATAAATGGTGTTCTATCTGGAAATTCAATCCGCCCACAAGCCACGAGATCAACTTATTGCCGGTTGCGAAATTAGCAGTAGTTGCTACCTGGTGAATGGCCCATTCATTTTCAATCTTGCCGGTAACATTATCCGGCAAAGGAAAATCAGTGTGCTCAACAGTGTGAGCAAGTTGGAAAACAATGCTTATCAAAAAGCCTGTGATCATAGTAATTGTTAGAAAACCTACGAGCCACGTACCAAAACCTAATAAATATATCGGTAATGCAACCACCATAAAAATATATATAATTTTTGCCGCCCAAAATGAAATGTGTTCTCTTACTGTCATCTTTCTTATTGCAACGGTCCCTATTTTACGCGAAAAATATTTTTTAAAATCACTCATAAAAATCCAGACAAGATGCAGGAGTGTATATAAGAACCAAAAATAATAATGCTGGAATTTATGCAGCCGCATTTTCTTTTGAGTTACTGCAAACCTAAGCCAGGGACGGGCTTCTATATCATCATCCACGCCATCAATATTAGTATAAGTATGATGGATAATATTGTGCTTCATGTTCCACATAATGGCGCTTGCCCCCAGGAAGTTTAATGAAAACCCGGCCATTTTATTTAAAGCCTTGAACCGGCTAAAGCTTCCATGTGCGCCGTCATGCATTACATTAAAACCTATGGCAGCGGTAAGCCCGCCAAACAATATGCATTCAGGAATAGCTATCCAAAGTACAGGGGTAAAAAATACGAGGTTTATATAAAGAAAAATATAGCCTACGCAAAATAAAATTGCTTTAAAAAGAAGGGCATTATTTCCAGTCATAGGACGTTTGCGATCAGTAAAATACTGGTTCACACGTTTTTTAAGTTCAAGGTGAAAATCGCCTTTGCCCTGGAGAAATTTGGGTGTTGACATTGTATTTATTTATTATTTTTTATTTTGGTTATTTGCTTACGCAATGGGTTCATTATAAACGTTAATTATATTTTTTAAGTATTCTTTTGAATGAAGGCATCAAAAGTTTTCACTCCAATCATTTTTTTAGAAATAAAACCTTCAGCATATTTAACTCCAATCATTTTCCCAAACATTTTTGAACGGTTTATCACGCTTTCCAAAAATTCGGGTGATGAAATATAAGTCTGTGGGCCGCTAGTGCTTAACCCAGGATTAAAAAACTGGGTTGAAAAAGCACCAATCGCTTCAATCTTCTTATCAAATACCTCAGAAACATCTATCACAAAATCTGGTTCAAAATATCTGTCCTGGATGTAATGAAAAACATATTTGGGCCTCCAGGCTTCCTGGTCTTTATTTTCTCCGTCCGTTGTTTTTATTTTTTGTAAACCTGATAAAAACGCTGCATCATTTACTAAGCCGGCTGATCTTCCATGGTCAGGATGCCTGTCGTCAAGTGCGTTACATAAAATAATTTCCGGCCTGTACTTCCTGAGAACCTTTATTATTTTTCGCTGGTTTTCTTCATCATTTCTAAAAAATCCATCAGCCATCTCAAGATTTTCTCTCACATCAATGCCCATGATATCCGCAGAGTTTGCCGCTTCGTCTTTTCTTGTCTGTGCATTGCCACGGGTTCCTAATTCCCCCTGGGTGAGATCAACAATGCCAACTTGTTTACCGTTTTTCTTTTCAGCAAGCAAAGTACCTGCGCAGCTCAATTCAATGTCGTCCGGATGTACACCAAATGCTAAGAGATCTAATTTCATTCGATGAAAATATCAAATATATCAGGGATGTCCCTTTCAAATAAGGAAAGGGCGAAGGTAAGCTAAAATGGAGAAGGATTGTGTGTTTTATGTAATTAATGTGATATAAAAGATGAATGTAATATAATAGATGATTTCAATCATCCGGGATAGCCGTACATCCTTCTTACTTCCTGTACAATGGATTCTATTTCAGCATCCTGGCCAAAGGCATCATAAGGCTGCTTTAGGTCGCTTCCAAAAAAGAAAGCCACCGTTTGCCAGAACCTGGCAGAGAACCCACCCTTTAGTTCTTTTAAAATATCGTAGCAATTAGTACCCCCGCTTTCGCGGTTAATGAGCTTCATCAGTACTTTTCCCTGGTAAACTGAAAGATTTGTAAGTGGCTCAGTGAATTCTTTTTTCAATTCTTTCTCACGGCTATTGATATACGTTGTTACAAATTTTTTATCAGTGCTTCCGGCAATGTGCTTTTCAATATCATTAAAAACCATTCCTGCACGTTTTGCATAGGGATATGTTACATACACGGCATTCCGCAATCTTGTCCAACGTGCCCTTTCGTTGATTCCCCTTTTCCAAACGTACACACCGGCAAGAGTTTTTGCTTCAATAGTGTCTCCTTCATAAACTACAGCCACACTTACAATCGTATCATTAATCCCATAATTTGATTGGGCATCCACGCAATTAAATGTTGAAGAAAGAATCATCAAAAGCAATGGGAGAATTAATAATTTATATATCCGGCTGGTACGCATTCAAATGTAAATTTAGAATGAAAAAGCATGTAAGCAAATATTCTCCTGTAAAAGATTGGGTAAATTTTAACTCAATTATTTGCAATCAGGAACATATAAAATAATGCCGCAAGCACCGTTGATACTGACAAGATCGTTACATAATTAGCTGCTTTCAGCCTTCGTGTAATAGACACGATAAACCCGCATGCCATAATTAATAACCCGGCCCAAACAAGATTTATATACGGAAAGACATAAGCCTTCAGCGTGATAAAATCCGTAAGCTTTTCAGATTCTTTTATGCCGATTTTAAATTTCTTATCATTTGAAAGCCCGGATAAGTTGAGATAAAGATTTTGTGTAACCACCGTATCTTCAATAAGGTTGAGTTGTTGATTGCTGATGGTAAGGGCGGGATAAGCTTTGTACCTGGAACTGTCCTGGCTATACACGGTAATATCTGCAACCAATGCAGTGTCTGTTGGCTTGAAATGAAATTTGCCGCTATCCGGATTTTTCATCATTCCATTCAATACTAAAAATCCTTTGGAGTAAAACGCGGTATCATTTATACCCATTTCATGTATGTGAAATTTTGCAGTATCGGCTGATTCATTTGGAATAGAAATGGTAGAAATGTACGTGAATACATCATGCGTAAGGTAATGCCTGGTGCCCGGGTTAGAACTTAAATTGTTATCCTTCATGCGGTATGCATCAGGTGAGAGGATGAAATCTTCTTTGACTTTGCCGGTGGAACTATCAATTTTTTGAAAGTGTAAATTATAAAATGTCCTCGTTTTCTCCGCGGCAGCGGAATCATATAAATAAGTAACACTGTACTTTCCCATTTGTGTAGGAACCTGCTTTAGCAACGTAAGATTTTCTAATGGATTTTCTGTAGATCGTCCGGTCGGGTCTTTTTCAAAAGGGACGAATAATCCTGTCTTCCTGTTGTCACTTATCACCTGTTTATTGCCAGAAGAGATCAGCATACCTGCGATCATTAAAGTAAATCCAAGATGTGCGATTGCGCCGCCGCCGGCTTTCAGGTTCCCTTTTAAAACAGTTTTTAAATAAGACGCATTTGCGATAACCGCAAAAATGGAAGCGAACAATGCCAGGTAAATCGCTACTAAAAATCCGGGGCCTTTTTTAGAATATTCCATGGGATAAAATATCGCCA
>JBDTMP010000298.1:0-29079 GCA_039934215.1 Ginsengibacter sp. | reverse complement strand
TGTCAATATAAAAATTTTCATCCACCTTTATTTCTTTCAAACCGGTTTTTAATTGCTGCATCGTATCCTTTGGGTAAATGAACATATACTCGCCTCTTTCATTTAATATTTTCACAGGCATGTTAAAACCTTGCACACAATTGGCCCAGCGATATTCCACTTGCCCATCTTTAATACTATATTCCAGCACCGGTATTTTTATGGTTCTTAAATACTGGTCAAACACTTTTGAAAAATCATTTTGTGATTCTTTACTTATATAATCTTCTACCTGCTTTGTTGTAACGGTCTGGTGATAAAAAGTTTTGTTTAAACCCCGTAATATTTTCCTGAATAATGAGTCATCATTAATTACCTGTCTTATCGTGTGAATCATATTGCTGGCTTTGTAATAAATATCAATAGGCCCGTCCTGGTTTACACCATACGCAGAAATAATGGGAACTTTATTTTCGATATTTTTTCTTAATCCTGTTACATAGGCTGTAGCCGCATCTTTACCATAATAATATTCTGTAAAAAGAGCTTCACTATAGCTGGCAAAGCCTTCATGGATCCAGTTGTCAGCAATATCTTTTGCTGATATATTGTTGGCAAACCATTCATGGCCGCTTTCATGTATAATTATAAAATCCCATTTCATTCCCCATCCGCTGCCGGACAGATCCATGCCATGGTAGCCGTTCTGGTAGCCGTTACCGTAAGCAACAGCGCTTTGATGCTCCATGCCAAGATGCGGTGCATCTACGAGTTTATATCCATCTTCATAAAAAGGGTAGGGGCCAAACCAATATTCAAATGCCTTCATCATTCGCGGAGCATCCCGGAATTGTTTTTTTGCTTTCACCAGATTAGAATCCAGTACCCAATAATCCATGGTAAGATCGCCTTTCTCCCCTTTATAAATTTCGCCGAAATGCACATACTTTCCTATATAAGGAATAAGGTTGTAATTGTTAATAGGGTTTACTACGACCCACGAAGTGGTAGTAGTGCCATCATTATTTTTTATTAACTCCCTTTGCCTTCCATTGCTTACTGCAACAAGGTCACCTGGGGCGTTGATGCGTATCTCCGCACTATCGGGTTCATCACTTTGTATGTCTTTACAAGGGTACCAAACACTTGCGCCAAGGCCCTGGCATGCAACACTTATCCAGGGATTTCCTGCCTTATCTTTTTTCCAGATTAAGCCGCCATCCCAGGGTGGATTTATTGCACTTTTAGGTTTGCCGTGATAGTATACCGTAAGTGTTGGCAGGTTGTTTTGATTTGTTAATCGATCCGCTGTTGGCGGTGCGATAACGGGCTGCCCCATACGAAGACTGTTGGTGGCTGATTGTTCATTACTTCCAGTCTGGATATTTTTCAGACTAACAAACCAGGCATTTCCTTCTCTTGTGAAACCAAGTTTTCTTTTTGTATCAATATAAGTCGTTCTTTTATTTCCGCTGATGATTTGTTCGCGGCTCCTGATTCCATTATCCAAAATAACAGAATCAATTATCATGGGCTCCTGCAGATCTATCTGAAAATAATCCGCGTGATCTTTTTGAATTTCTTTGTAGCTAATAATATTGTACCCGTTTATCGTACTGTCGGCAAGATTAAATTTTACATACAGATTATATTTTGTTGCATCCCACCACAATCTCCCCGGGCCATTGCTTCCACGCAGGGTATCTGCGTGCGTGAACGGCTGAGATATAACATTAAAACATGCAAACAATAAATAAAACACGGCGACTATCTTTTTCATTTGCTAAATTTATTTTTTCTAAGTCAAAGATGGAGTTAAAAAATTAATTGCCCTTGCCGGTTATAAAACTTTCACGTAATAAATATTTCGCTATAGGAATTTTAATAGCATTTGCCTTTTCATCGTGTAGCACCCGTGAAAGGAAAAAAAATATTTTTCGTTACAATGAGCAATCTGGCATTGCGACTCTCGATCCCGCATTTGCAAAAAATCAATCGATAATGTGGGCGATTCACCAGCTATACAACACGCTGGTTCAAACTGATGACAGCCTTAATATAATTCCCTCCCTGGCGAAAAGCTGGGAGGAGTCAGAAGATAATATGCGCTTTGTTTTTCATTTACGTAGCGATGTTTTTTTTCACGACAACGATGCGTTTCCAAATGGCAAAGGAAGAAGAATGACCGCACAGGATGTAGTCTATAGTTTCGCACGCATCATGGATAAAAATACAGCGAGCAGCGGGGCATGGATCTTCAATGGAAGAGTGGATTCTTTGCACCCTTTTACCGCGATTGATGATACAACATTCCAGCTGCGGTTAAGATCACCTTTTCATCCTGTGCTTGGAATATTAAGTATGCAGTATTGTTCAATTATTCCGCATGAAGTTGTGGAAAAATATGGTAAGGATTTTCGCAGTCATCCGTGCGGTACGGGCCCCTTTCAATTTGTAACCTGGGAGGAAGGGCAGGCATTAATATTTAAAAAAAACCCTTTGTATTTTGAAAAGGATAGTTCAGGAAAAAGGCTTCCATATCTTGATGGCGTCTCTGTTTCTTTCTACGAAAATAAGGCAACGGAGTTCCTGGAATTTCAACAAGGCAGGCTGGATTTTATAAATGATATTGACGCTTCATTCAAAGATGAAGTGTTGACTAAAAAAGGAGCGCTTCGCAAAGACTGGGAAGGCAAAATCATTTTGCAAAAACATCCCTATCTCAATATTGAATACCTCGGAATTCTGAGGGATACAACCAAAGAAGCTGTAAAAAATTCTCCGCTCAAAAATGTAAAGATCAGGCAGGCGATTAACTATGGCTTCAACAGGAGAAAAATGATGTTATACATTCGCAACTCAATAGGTATTCCTGCTGAAAGTGGTTTTGTGCCGGCCGGCCTTCCTTCGTTCGATTCTTCTGCGGTTACAGGTTACCGTTATGATCCTGCAAAAGCTTTGCAATTATTAAAAGAAGCCGGTTATCCTAATGGAGCCGGATTGCCTGTGATCCCTCTGCTTACGATACCGTTGTATGCTGATCTTGGAAGTTATATTGCGAGCGAACTCCAACAGGTAGGAATTAAAATACAGGTGGAGACCGTGCAGAAAAGTTTGTTGCTTGAGCAAACGGCAAAGTCGGAAGCCTTGTTTTTTCGCGGTAGCTGGATCGCTGATTATCCTGATGCTGAAAATTACCTGAGTGTTTTTTACGGGCGCAATCCCGCTCCACCCAATTACACCCGTTATAAAAATCCCGCATTTGATAAGTTATACGATGCTGCCTTATCAGAAAAGAACGACTCGCTGCGTTATAAAATGTACCAGCAGGGTGATCAGATAATGATGAATGATGCACCCGTTGTGCCCTTGTGGTACGACATGGTAATCCACCTGGTTCAGCCATACGTAAAAAACTTTATACCCAACAGTTTGAACCTGCTTGAACTAAGGAAAGTACGCTTGAATAAGTAATTTATGTTATAAGTTAAACTTGTAATATTATAATTCGTTACAAATATTTAAGTGTAGCTTTCGCAATTCGATATTTCAAATTTTATTTAATGTTTGCTATCCTTATTTTCTTTCTTTGTCATTGGTTTTTCTCTTTGTTTTTCCACTCTTTTTTCCTGCACCGTTTTGCATCTCATCAGATGTATACTACTTCAAAAAGGTGGGAAAAAGCATTTTATATCATGACATGGCTTACACAGGGATCATCATTTCTTGTGCCCCGTGCCTATGCGGTAATGCATCGTATGCACCACACTTACAGCGACACGGAAAAGGATCCGCATTCGCCGCATTTTTTTAAAGACATCTGGCACATGATGTTGCATACAGTTTTAATTTTCAGAGGTTTTCACACTGGTAAAAATTTGCCGGATCCCCAATTCACCAGGGAGTATATTCCTATGTGGGATAAGCTTGATAGATTAGGGCATCATACCGTTACAAGACTTTTGTTTGGTGCTTTATACACAGGTTTCTATATCATTTTCGCGCCAAACATGTGGTGGTTTCTTTTGTTGCCAATACATTTTATAATGGGACCCATCCAGGGCGCAATTGTAAATTGGTTTGGGCATAAATTGGGCTATTCTAATTTTGACAACGGAGATCATTCAAGAAACACCACGCCTTGGGGTATAATTATGATGGGGGAGCTTTTTCAAAATAATCATCACTTTAAGAAATACGATCCAAACTTTGCTAAAAAGTGGTACGAGTTTGATACAACTTTCCTTGTGATGAAAGGGCTCAACCGCCTGAAGATTATTCGTTTGCTGCCTCTCACTGCTGCTCCGTAGTTCGTTTTTTTATTCAAAAAACAATTCTCATTCTATAAATTTATTCGCAACCCGGCCTGTGGTATCAGCATGTTAGTGCGGGAATTTTTTTCAAAGAAAGATACCTGTGCATTATTATCAATATATGGATCGGTGAGGTAGGATGTATTAGCACCTATGATATATGCGACTTTTAATTCAAGGCCAAGATCATCCCGTTTGCTAAGAGGAATGTCTATGCCCCCGGCAGCCCCGTAAGAAAAAGCCCAATGTGCTTTTGTTGAATTGGAATAAGATGAATTATAATCACTAAAATAAGTAAGCCGCTCCACGCTCACTGTTGAGAAAAAAACATTCCAGCCGGCAGTGAGATCTACAAATGGTTTCACCTTTCCAAACTTATTTGGTTGCAGCCGTGTAAGAAACATTAACGAAAAAATATTACTGGTAGCGCTTACTTTAAAATCATCATAGAAGCCATTTATATACCCCGAGAAGTATTGAGTTGCCCTCGCTTTTTCCTGCATTCCTAATTCAAGCCCGAGTTTTACGAATCGCGATTTTCCAGGTCTGAATAAAAAATTTGCCCTTAATCCATAACCGGCATCCGGGTTTGCATCTTTGTAATCACCCTCTGGAACTGCAAGCTGTGCATCTGCAGAAATTGTAAATTTTTGAGAGTAGGATATTGAAATGCATGCAATAAAAAGTATTGTGAAAAAATATTTCATAAGTTGTTTTATTTCTTAAGTACATCAGCAAAAAACTTTTTTAATTTATCCATCTTAGGTTTTATTACAAAATAGCAGTAGGGTTGAGAGCTATGGTTTTTGTAGTACGCCCGGTGATAATTTTCCGCTTCAAAAAAATTAGTAAACGGCTCGAGAGCAGTTACAATGGGTTTATCGAATGCTCCACTCTTATCATAAGTAAAGTTTTCAACGTAGCCGCCGCTGTAGCCGCTGGTTACTTCTTCAACACCTACCAATTGCTGAAAAACCGCTTCGGTGCACCAGAAGCAACCATTGCCAAATGTCGCAATTTGTGTTTTATTGTTTTCTTCCATATTCAATTTTAGTTTATATTTTTTGCCGACGCGTTTACTCAATTATCCAAAGATAAAGTTCTGCATATATTTATTTTATAAATGCATTTATATTTAACAATGAAAGCGACAACGTCTATAAGATAGCTTCATAAAATTAAACTTATGCGTGCTAAAAATGATACCTCTCATGTAATAAGATTGCTACCTGGTGAGGATTTGCTGGTTTCAATCCGGCAATTTCTCATTAAAGAAAACATACAGGCAGGCTGGATCGCAAGTTGCGCTGGCAGTCTTTCAGAATATACAATGCGATTTGCAAATGAACGGCACGCTGCAAAACGCAATGGGTATTTTGAGATTGTCAATCTTACAGGTACACTTTCTGCCAATGGTTCACACCTGCATATTTGCCTTTCAGATAATACAGGAGAAACAACCGGCGGCCATCTTTTGGAAGGTTGCAAAATTTACACGACTGCAGAGATTGTTTTAATTGAATCGGGAAAATATATTTTTACAAGAGAACACGATGGCAGTACGCCATGGAATGAATTGCAGGTAAAAGAAAGGTGATACGGTAGTCGTATCTTATATCTCTCTCATAACGCAATCCTTATTTTTGCTTTAAAATTTGCAAAGCTTTTATTATTCAATCATGAAATTATTTCCCGCTTCCGCTATACAACAATTGGAATTTGATAAGGTTCAAAATTTGCTTGCAGCCCATTGCCGTACTGAATTTGCCAAACAAAGATCGGTTGCCCTGAGAATTCATACCCGTAAAGAATTTATAGAACCGGAACTCCAGCAGACACATGAATACAAATTGCTTTTTCTCAATCATCTTTATTTTCCTGACGATGCCGTTTTTAATTTATCAAAGGAATTAAAATTGCTGAGCATTGAAGGCTCAGTGCTCACAGGCAGCCAGTTCCTGTCAATAAGAAAACTTGCGATCGCTGTTCAGCAAATATTCCGGTGGTTTGATAATGAAAAAAGAATTGCATATCCTTTCATGTCACTAGTGATCGGGAAAACTTATTTTGAAAAAATCATTGTACAATTAATTGATGAAGTGCTTGATGAAGATGGAAATGTAAAGGATAACGCCTCAGAAGAATTGAGCAGGATAAGAATGGCATTGTATAAAAAAAGAAATGAACTGCGCAGAATGTTTGATAGGATTGTGAGCCGCATGAACAAATTGGGTTACCTCGCTGATATAGAAGAAAGCTTTATAAACGGCAGGCGTGTGCTCGCAGTTTTTGCCGAGCAAAAAAGGATGGTGAAGGGAATTCTTCATGGTGAAAGCGATAGCCGGAGAACCACTTTTATAGAGCCTGAAGAAACCACGGGATTAAACAATGAAATATATTCTCTTGAGACCGACGAGCAAAAGGAAGTGTATAAAATATTGCACGGCCTGGCTTCAAAAATGAGAATATATCATTCCTTGCTGGATATATACCATAGCATACTGGGTGAATATGATTTTATAAGAGCCAAAGCAAAATTAGCCATGGAATATAATGGTAATCTACCCGGCCTGCATGATAAAGCATTTGTAAAACTTGTAAATGCCTGCCATCCCCTTTTATATATTTATAATGAAAAGCAAAATAAACCAACCATTCCTGTAAATCTAAGCCTCGATGATAAAAGCCGCATACTCGTAATAAGCGGCCCCAACGCAGGCGGTAAAACGGTAACATTAAAAACTGCAGGGCTGCTTCAAATGATGTTGCAAAGTGGATTGTTAGTTTCGTGTAGCCCTGAAAGTGAGTTTGGTATTTTCAGGCAATTAATGATACATATTGGCGACACGCAAAGCCTGGAATTTGAATTGAGCACTTATTCATCGCACCTCATGAATATGAAATATTTTATGGAGAATGCCAATGGTAAAACTTTATTTTTCATTGATGAATTGGGCAGCGGCAGCGATCCAAATCTCGGTGGCGCATTTGCAGAAGTAATCATGGAAGAGCTTGCCAAAAAACATTCTATTGGAATTGTAACCACTCATTATCTAAACCTGAAAGTAATGGCGAATAAAGTTCAGGGTATCATTAATGGCGCTATGGCTTTTGATGAAAAAAATTTAAAGCCATTGTACAAACTAATCGTGGGCAAACCCGGCAGCTCATATACTTTTTCTATCGCTGAACGTATTGGGCTGCACCCTTCGCTGATCAGTAAAGCGAAGCAACTCGTTGATGAAAACCATTTTAGCCTTGATAAACTATTGAATCGCACCGAGCAGGATCTGCAACAGGTGCAGGCGGAAAGTAAAAACCTTGAAAAACTTTTGACAGAAAATGAAAGATTGAAAAGAGAAATGGAGCAGGTTATCCATAAGGAAAAGCACCATCAGCAAATTGAATTATTGAAACACCAGAATAAAATAAACGAGGAGAAATTTTTGTACCTGAAAGACATGGAACGTAAACTGAAAACGATTTTAATTGAATGGAAAAAAACAGATGATAAAAACAAAGTGATGAAAATGATGCAATCGCTTCTTTTTAAACAACGGGAAAAGCAAGTTGTAGCCCGGCAGCAAAAGAAAATAGATTTAAAGTATATTGAGACAGCGGAGCCTGTTAGGGAGGGAGATAAAGTAAAAATGGTGGCGAACAGGCAGGTTGGTATTGTAACAGGTATTCGCGGAAAAAAAGCAATCATACAGGTAGGGTCTGTTCCAATAACTGTGAACCTGGCAGAGCTTGTAGTCGTGAAAGATAAGGTAGAAGTATAAATTAAAAAGTATATTTCTTTCTCATTTTTCTTTTATAATATAAACATGAAAATATTTCAGCACGTATTAAAAATAGAAGGCAAAAAAAGAGGATTCCATTTAATAACTGATGAAGTCCAGCATAATTTTCCAGAAATCAAAGGACTGAAAATTGGAATCTGTCATGTGTTCATACAACATACTTCTGCATCGCTCACATTAAATGAAGATGCTTCCGTGGATGTAAGAAAAGATTTTGAAATGTTTTTTAATAAGGCCGTTCCGGAAAATGATCCTGGTTATTTGCATGATGATGAAGGTCCGGATGACATGCCTGCACATTTGAAAGCGTCACTGTTAGGAAGCTCTGTAACTATACCCATCACAAATGGAAAGCTGGCGCTGGGTACCTGGCAGGGGATTTATTTATGTGAACATCGTAATCAAATTCATAAAAGAAATCTTGTAATTACAATATGGGGTGAATAGAATTTCACTGAAGGGAAGTTATTTATCATATCATTTTAATCAATTTAAAAAATGAAAATAATATGCATCCAACTTTTACAAACGGCAAATATGTTACATTCAGGTTCCTGCATTAGATATTAGGGTTTCAGCTTTTTTTTATCAAGAAGTTTTCAGCTTTGACTTTATCAGTACAAGCTGTACGAGAAAATGAAAATAATTGGCGGCTGAAATTTGAGACGCTCATTCTATGTTTACAGGAAATAACGTTTATACTTTTAACTGCTTTGAAAATGCCGGATTTTTTATATCGAATCACCCATTGGGAAACCTGGCATTACCTTGTAAAATATATTCCCCTTAGCCCGGCCTGGTTGTGGTATTGCTTACGATCAGGATCATTTTGGTTTTTTACACCATCCAATCCCACCTTAACTTTTGGCGGATTTGAGGGCGAAAGTAAAAATGAAATGTACATGCAGTTGCCGCCCGGCAGCTATCCGCAAAGTGTTTTTATTTCTCATCTTTTAGATTTTGAACAAATTAAAGATATTGTAAGCAAAGCAGGTTTTACATTTCCCTTTGCGGTAAAACCAGATGTTGGGATGATGGGTTTCATGTTTAGAAAAATTGAAAACATGGAACATTTGCAAAAGTATCATGCAGCGATGCGCTCCGATTATATTGTTCAAAAACTTATTGATTATCCGTTTGAAGTAAGCGTTTTTTATTATCGCTATCCAAACGAAATATCAGGGCATATTACCGGTTTTTTAAAGAAGGAATTTCTTGAGGTAACAGGCGATGGATCCTCCACATTAGAAGATTTAATATTAAGGTATCCCAGAATAAGATTCAGAGTGGAAGAAATGAAATTAAAACACGAAAAAAGACTAAATAATATTATTGCCAAGGGTGAAAAATATTGCCTGTCTTACGCACTAAACCTCAGCCGTGGAGGAAAGCTGGTAAGCCTCGCTCATGAAAAAGATTCCAGGCTTTTAAAAGTTTTTGATGAGCTTAGTAATTACTCAAAGCATTTTTATTATGGGCGCTACGATATAAAATGCTTATCAATAGAAGATCTTAAACAAGGCAAAAATTTTTCTATTCTTGAATACAATGGGAGCGGGGCGGAGCCGCATCATATTTACGGTGATGGAAATAATTTGATACAGGCGTACAAAATTGTTCTTCATCATTGGAGGGTTCTATATACCATTTCAAAACTGAATCATAAAAAGGGTATCCGTTACTGGAAATACCGAAAAGGGTTTAATTTCCTGAAAAGAGCAAAACGGCATTTTAGAATTCTTAAAAAACTTGATGCGACTTTTGAAATTTAATTTGATGGTTCTATATTTTTATTTATAGCTTATTGATTTTAGTATTGATTTTACTGGCACGTTTTTTAGCTCTCAATAATGAACCAGATTATTAGAATTATGAAAGCTGTATTTGAAACTGAAAACATAATACAGGAATATTTAACCTTCATCGCCAATAAAGATTTTGCCTGTATCGCCGCCAAGGCGGCCCTGGCAAGACAGCAAATAAAATGTTTCGTGGCAGATAATATGGCTTGCCCAAAAGACGATTACGATATTTTAAAATTTCTCTATTCTTTTATTGAGGATTACCGGCAGTCGAACGAGTTATATCACTCCGCGACGGTAATTTTTAAAGAACCTGCAGTTGATAATGATGAAATGTTTGATGTACTGATGTGGCAAAGATTACAGGCACTTGCTGATATGGATTGCAAAAAATATAATTACGATCCGGCGGTTGCAAGCGATCCTCATTCACCAAACTTTAGCTTTAGCCTTAAAGAGGAATCCTTTTTTATTATAGCGCTGCATGCTGCCAGCAGCAGGCTTTTGCGTAGATTCAAATATGCTACTTTGGTTTTTAATCCACACAGGCAGTTTGAAGAATTGCGTGCGTCAGGCAAATATGAAATGATGAAGGAAGTTGTGAGAAAACGTGATATTGCAGTTTCCGGTTCTATAAATCCAATGCTTAAAGATTTTGGTGAGGCTTCGGAAGTTTATCAATACAGCGGTCGCAAATATCATAGTAACTGGGAATGTCCGTTAAAAATTAATCATGGAACAATTGAAAATAATTGCCCCACGTAGCGGTGTATCGTTTATCTTAAAAAAGGGAGAGCGCCTTAAAGTGATTGACATAGAAGGCGAGCAGGTATCAGATTTTATTTGTTATAATTTAAATGATACATCAGAATATTTATCTTCAGGAAGAACGATTGATTACGCTGAAACCATATTTCTTACAAAGGGGCATTCATTTTATTCTAATAGAAGTAATATAATGTTTGAAATGATAGAGGACACGGTTGGCAGGCATGATTTTCTGCTTACGCCTTGCAGCTCCGATACATTCCGGATTATATATGGACATACTTCCCCACATTGTGGTTGCTTAGGAAATCTTGCCACAGCTTTAAAAGAATATAAAATTAAAGAGGACGACATCCCTACGTGCTTTAATATATTTATGCATGTCTCAGTTGATGGAGAATCAGGGAAAATAAAGGTACTACCGCCAAAAAGTAATGCAGGCGATTATGTTTTGATCGAAGCAAAAATGGACCTGGTTGTAGGTATGACCGCATGCTCGGCAGAAATGTCAAATAATTATTCCTTTAAGCCGATCGGGTATAATATACTAAGCTAAATTTTTAATTGTATGATGTTGTATGATTGTATTCACTCACAAATCCTTTCGGCCAAATTTTTTAATTGACATAATTAAAGGAAAAATAATCCATAGTGTTAGTCCGCAAAATGAAAGAACAATACCTATACTATTGCCAAAGAATTCGCGAAAAACGGCCCCTGTATAACCCATTAGTGCCGAGATGTCCATTTGTAATAGTATCTGAATACGGCTAAGATCTATAGGATTAAGAAAGCTTAATAAAACCATTATTTTCTCCAGAGGATAATCCTGAAACTGGAATAAAAAAAATAAAACCAAGGCATCAAATATTAGCGAAAAATAAAGCCATAAAATAACTGACAGGCCAATTCCTTTTGCCTTATCCCGCGTGAGACCAGCTGCCAGCATGGCTATACTTACAAATACGATCGTCAAAAATAAGCCCATCGCAATCATTATAAAGCCTGTTGCATCTGCATGATATAATAAAATAGGTATGCCTGCACCAATAAAAAACGCTAAGCACAATGAAGTAGATAATCCTGAAAAAATACTTAGCCATATTGTTCTTCTTTTTAATGGCTGACTTACTAATAACTCAATAAACTCAGCGCTGTTGTAAATATAAATAGTAGAAAAAATTATGCAGATTAGTGGAACAATGATCAGGATGATATTTAATAAGCTGAGTAATCCTTTTGCAGAATTATTTTCAAGATTAAAAACACTCAACGATATTACGAGTAATAAAAAAGTATAGACCAACACAATTTTATTCTGAACAATATCGGCGATCACATATTTTAATAATTTCTTCATTTGTTGCTTCTTTGGTTTCGAGTCTTTGTAGCTGGTTGGTGGAGACACCAAGCAGGGCAACTGCGAGCTATGAATGAGCTGAGTCAATTCCTAATTCGTAATCCGGTCCTGCCCGCTCACTATTTTTGCAATCGCTTTAGATAATTTTTGTTCGCCGGTTTCTTCTTTCAGTACCGACAGTTTTTTATGAAATAATAATTTTCCTTCCTGCATATAAAATACTTCAGTTATTAAATCATCAAGCTCGCTTAATACATGAGACGTAATAAGAATTAATTTTCCGTTTTGTTTTTCTTTAATTATTTTTTGTTTCAGTAATTCTGAAGAAACAGGGTCAAGCCCGGCAGTTGGTTCATCAAGAATTAGAACGTCTGGATTGAATAGGAAAGCAAGACTGGCACTTACTTTCTGCGTCGTGCCACCTGACAAAGTCCGCATTCTTTTATGCATGATATTTTTTAAATCAAAACTATTTACAAGCTCTTCATCATGCTGTTGATCACCTTCTTTCCTGATGTCTTTCATCATATCTATCATGTTCGAAATAGTCATATTTTCAGGGTAACGCCCTATCTGCGGCATGTACCCGATTTTACTGCGATATTTCCATTCATGATTAATAGGCTTGTTATTAAAATAAATAGAACCACTATCAGGCATTACCATCCCCAGCAATGATTTTATTAAGGTTGTTTTACCACTTGCATTAGGCCCGAGTAATGCAATACATTCTCCTTTAGAGAAAGTAACTGATACATTATCGAGCGCTTTTAGCTTTCCAAATTTCTTGGTGATATTTTTTGCAACAATCATAAGGGCAATCGTGTCATTAAAGGTCTTTCATCCTTTAAGCTTTCGGGTGTAATACCGGGTAATATTTTTTCACTTTTATCTAACAGGGAAACAATAAGGCTTCTGAAAAGCATAAGGGCAGCAGGATTGGTGTCAATAATCATTGAATACATGCTTACAGGATGATAAGGCACATCGCCAATTTTATCGCGGTTAAGATCGTAGCCTTCATATTTATCCCAATAATTTCCATTGAAAGTATTCAGTACAAGCGAACCGTTAGTGCCAATGTCAAAAGTGTTTCCTGCAAAATTATTATTAGTAAAATCATTGTTATCACAACTCGCCTGGATCTTTACAGCCCATCCATTATTAGCAAAAATATTTTTATAGAAATTAATACGGCTGCATCCTTCCATGTGAATGCCAACTGTATTTTTAGTAAAATGATTTCCTGAAATATCACTATCGGTAATATCCTTTAAGAGAATTCCATAAGCTGCATCGCCCCAGTTGTTCAGAAAAAAATTATTATACATGTGGATGTGATTGGTGTACATCACGGCTACGCCTGATCCATTTTCTTCAAAAATATTTCCAATGTATGTATCATGATGCGAGAACATAAAGTGTATGCCATAACGCACATTTTTTGTACTAATGTTTTTCCAGATTAAAGAATTGGTAACGAACTCAAAATAAAGCCCATCGCGATGCCCCTTGATTTTATTTCCAATGATTAATAAACTATCGGAACGCCAGCAGTTAATACCATTACCGCTTTGCACCTCCTCTTTTCCATAAGCCGTTAATGAATTATTTTTTATGGTGCAGCTTATGCTGTTCTGTACATAAATTCCAAAATTGCTGTCATCTACAATATTATTGATTGCCGAAACATGATAACTGTCGTAAATCATTATGGCTCCAATATCCTTTATGTCCGATCTCCCGGTGTGCTGTAATTTAAAGCCATCAATGGTTGCGTTAGTAGCTTTTATAGAAATGATAGCATATTTATTTTCTCCATCAAGCACCGGGAAATTAATGCCTTTTAATACAATTGATTTTTGTATGATAATATTTCTTTCTTTATACATTCCTGCATCTACCAAAACGGTATCTCCATCATCGGCAAAGTCAATGGCTTTTTGTATAGATTGGAAGGGCTTTGATTTTCCAACGAAAATCGTTTTTCCTTCTGCAGATAGTGCTGCAAAAAGAAAGAGGCTTAAAATTATTATGTTGAGATTATTGTTCAATTTTCCTGTAACAAAGTGGCCCAGGCAACTTCTTCCCCGTTAAATTTTTCTACCGCTTCCGTTAATTTATTTTCATGACTAAAGTTGGCAATGTTTCCACTCATGGGTGAATGCAACTTATCGCTCTTTAAAAGAAAAGCTTTGGGCGCTTCGATAAGATTATGCGGCTCTTCAAAATTCACAAGCCAGGTTTCCTTAATGTCATTGTTATTAATAGTATTTGCTTTTCTAAATGCAAGCACACAATGCATATCATCAAACTTAAAAATTTTTCCTTTTTTAGTAATTATCTCTGCACCAAAGCGTTTATCAGCGATGCTCATTTTACAAAAGCTGCATGCATCTGCACCAATCACAATTGGCTGCGGGCCTGTATTACAAGACATTAATCCAAAAATTACAAATGCTGAAATGGCTGCGGCATTTTTTTTAACCGACGCCTTAACCAGAGTTTTTCTTTTTCTAAATTCAATAATTAAAACGGTTAATAGTAACAAGCCTACTCCAACAAAAATCCATCCTCCAATATCCGGAATGGAATAAGCGCCAAAATTTAATAATTTTTTATAACCAATTAGCGGTGGTTGGTAAGCCATTCCCGGAATCTGTATTGCCGCATCAGGGCTTAAATCATGGCCATAATTATATTCCCATCTCCAAAAGTCTACCATGGCAATAATTCCAAACAAAACAAATAAGGTGAAAAGAGCGATAAGCCATTTTCGTTTTTTAAGAAACGCAACAAGAAAACAAAATGCTGCGAAAAATATAATGAAATAAGGCAGAACGGTAAACTCCATAAAATCTTTGGTGTGGAGGGTTTTCATTCCGATATAATGATTAAGCCCGTTAATGATATCTACATTCCCTGCTATTTTATGCGGATACATTTTTAAGACCAGGCCTTCAGGGTATTGTGGGGCATTCAATTCAATTTGCCATAACGGAACGAATAGAACTATTATTAAGCCGAGGCCACATATAAATATAATGACTCTTGATAATCCTGATAAGCTATTATTTTTCATAACATATAATTGATAAAGAAGCACTACGATAAAGGCTATTTGTTATAACCATTTCTCTGCCCCTGATTTTTATATAATAATTTGTATTGAACAAATTATGTAAGTTTTTATTTTTTAGCCGGTGGCAACAACACACCATCTATCACATATATCATTCCGTTAGATGCCGGGATGGATGTTATAATAGTGGCAGAATTATTCAGCATCGTTTTTCCATCTTTTACACTCACGGTTACATTATCTCCATTTACCATTCCCAGCGTTTCGCCGTCTGTGAAGGATTCAGGTTTTAGTGCAGACATGAATACATGATACTGAAGAATATTTTGCAGGTCTTCCTTTTTATCATCTTTCATTAATCCATCTACAGTGCCCGCCGGCAATTTATCAAATGCTTCATTGGTAGGAGCAAATACCGTGAATGGGCCAGCGTTTGAAAGAGAAGTTACCAACCCTGCCTGTTTTAATGCAGCAACAAGCGTTGTGTGATCCTTTGAAGACATTGCTACTTTTACCACATCCTTTTGTGAGTCGTCGTCTTTTACATTTTCCTGGCCACCCGCAACTGCAGGCGTTGACGTTTCAGGTGTATTTTCTGTTGCAGTTTCAGTTCCCTGGTTGCATGAAATCATTAATGGGAATACGATTATAGAAAACAGCCAGATTAAAATTTTCATTTTGAATAGTTTTTTGTTTATTATTTTTTTGAAGAACGATTATGGATTAAAACAAACAGGCCTTTTTAAGGCCTGTTCTTTTAGGGAGCATTATTTTTTTAATAAAGAATCTGCGGCATCAGAATTTTTACCAAGGCTAAAAGATATGGGAACGTTAGAACCCTTTTCAGATACTCTTACATAACCAGACATTTCCTGGTGCAGTGCACTGCAAAAATCAGTGCAATAAATTGGATACATGCCTGCTTTTTGAGGAATCCATTTCAACGTTTGTGTTTCACCTGGCATTACCAGCAATTCTGCATTTAAAGCGCCTTTAACTGCAAAGCCATGGGGAACATCCCAATCCTGTTCAAGGTTGGTCAGGTGGAAATAAACTTCATCGCCAAGCTTGACTCCTTCAATATTATCGGGCGAAAAATGAGAGCGTATTGCAGTCATATATATATGCACTGAGTTTCCTTCACGAACTACTTTCGAATTCTTTTCACCCAGGGTTACATAAGGGTGTTTATTTTCTTCTATTTTAAATATTTTTAAAGAATTCTTTGTGAGCATTGCTGCCGGAATAAATTGTGCATAGTGAGGCTCGCCTATGGTTGGATAGTCGAGCAGTAGTTTCATTTTATCACCGCTGATGTCAAATAACTGGGCGCTCTGCGCAAGCTCAGGGCCTGTTGGCAAAAACCTGTCTTTAGTAATTTTATTATAAGCGATTAAGTATTTTCCATAAGGCTTTCTGGTATCGCCACCCGGTATGCTAAGATGGCCCGGAGAATAATAGGTGGGCTGCCTGTCAAGTACCTTTAAATCTTTAAGGCTCCATTTTACAATTTCAGATGATATAAAAAAAGTGGTGTATGCATTGCCTTTGCCGTCAAACTCAGTATGCAAAGGACCTAATCCGGGTTTCTTTACTTCACCATGTAAAGCAGCTTCATATTTTATTACGGGAATGCCTTCATAATCTCCATCATAAGTTTTGTTAGCAATGGCCTGTTGAATTTTACTGAAAGAGAATACGGGAATCAATGCAGCAAGCTTTCCGCTTCCTACTATATATTCTCCTGAAGGATCCACATCGCAACCATGAGGAGACTTCGGGCAAGGTATCATGTAAACAACGTCGGGGAAATCTTTTACATCCAAAACTGTAGTTTCTGTTTCTATTGCAGAAGTAGCTGTATGAGTAACTTCATCATATTTATTATGTGCATATTTTACGGATTGCTTCTTTCCTTTGCCCTGTTTTATGTATTCTTCCGCTTTCTTCCAATTTACGGCAAGGATAAAATCTTTATCACGTTTGGATGCATTTACTTCCAGCAAAGTGTGCGCTTGTTCAGAATTATAGCAGCTAAAGAAAAACCATCCGCTGCTTGGCCCTTTACCACTATGGCTCAAATCGAAATTCATACCCGGCAGTAAAAGCTGGAAAGCAATTTTCATTTCACCATTTGTTGGCGCTACACTGATAAAGCTTATAGTCCCTTTAAAATTTTTCTTGTAACTATCAATAGGAACATCGCCATTTTCATTATCCATCGGAACACTAAAACGTGTACCGGCTATAACATACTCTGTATTTTCAGTGATGAAGGGAGAGGAATGGTTTCCTGCACTATTAGGTATTTCAATGATTTCTGAAGTGCGAAAAGTTTTGAGGTCAATACGAGCAATCCGGGGCGTATTATTAGCGTTCGCAAATAACCATCGCCCGTCAATTTCACCATTTGTTTGTGATAAATCAAGATGATGCTGATCGTCCCAGGGCACATCGCCATGCGAAGTGGTGAGCATCGGCTTAGTTTCTTCACTATAACCCCAGCCGCTTTCCGGGTTAACAGAAAATACAGGAATTACGCGAAGCAAGCGGCCTGACGGAATACCGTAAACGCTAACCTGGCCACTAAAGCCACCGGAAACAAAGTTGTACAATTCATCATACTTTCCCGGGGGAACGTATACTCTTGCAGCAGCGTCTGAGCCGGTTGCATCTCCGGCGTTTTTAGGTTTACATCCGGCAAAGCTCAACAGAATTGTTGCAGCAGTAAGTGATAAAATTGGTAACAAAATCTTTTTCATAAAATATATAATTGTTAAAGAAGAAATGAGAGAGGCTGTTTTAAAAAGCAGAAGCAAAATTTTTATTGACCTGATTAGAACATAAATTTCGTTAAAGAGAAATAAAAAGTAGGGTACGAAAAAGAGGTATTTTTATACGCGATTTTGATAGAAATAATGAAGATTATTTTACATCATCATTTTTTCGCATGTACTCAAGTAAGTGGCGTGCGTCGTCATCACTTAAATTTTGATTTGGCATACGCACCATACATATTTCCAGCATGGCCTGTGCTTTGGGGTCTTTGTCGATCATTGCATCTGTATTAGTCATAAAGTTCATGATCCAATCAGGCTTGTGGCGTGAAGTAACACCTTTCCAACCCGGGCCTACCAATTTTTCATCAGTCATTTTGTGGCATGACTGGCATTTTAATTCAGCAATTTTTTCACCTTTTTCGGCCATTGCTGCATCCAGCTTATCGCTTACCTGAACATCATGAAATTTACCTTCCCCACGGTTGGGATCGTAGGAGGGATTAGCTCCTCCCGTATTGGGCATCATTTCACCGGAGCTTGTATCTGTCATTGTTGTAGGTTCGGTAGTGGTATTATCTTTTTCTCCGGAACCGCCGCAGGCAGCAAAAAATAATGCTAATGAACCAATGATGATCATCTTTTTCATATATGAGATTTTTGATTTTTGATTTTACAATGTTACGTTATCAAGGTAGCCCTTATAATGAGTATAGTCATATATTACACTGACATAAATCATATATTTAATTTCATTGAGCGTATCCTCTGTTTACTGTAGGGAAATTATCTTATAATTAGAGAAAGTTTTGACTTGTAATTAATTCTAAAACAGGATTATATTTTTGAATATCAAATATGGAAAGAGGCTTATTTAAAACAAGGCAGTGGATTCAGATAGCGCTGATTAACTTTTGTGTTGTAGCATTGGCGGGCATTACATTGCGTTATAAAATTAATTTTCCATTACCGTTAGTAAATCAAAAATATTTATTGCATGCTCATTCGCATTTTGCATTCGACGGATGGGTGACGCTGGCATTGATGGCCATGATGGTAAATTACCTGCAGCAACAAGAGGTCAATATAAATTATAAAAAATATCACTGGGTATTATTAGCCAATTGCGTAACGGCGTATGGGATGTTTTTTTCGTTCATCCTTGAGGGTTACGCATTTTTTTCAATTACATTTTCTACGATATCAATTTTTATTTCTTACTTTTTTATATATTATTTATGGAGAGATCTTAATAAAGCGAAAGACCAATCTTATGCTTCCAAATGGTTTAAAGCTGCATTGGTACTTTGGGCAATTTCATCGCTTGGTGCATTTACGCTGGCTTACTTAATGGCAAATCATATTATGGTACAGGATTATTATTTCGGCGCTATTTATTTTTTCCTTCACTTTCAATATAATGGCTGGTTTTTATTTGCATGCTTTGGTTTGTTATTTTCTTATTTATATAAAAAGGGATTTTTGGCTGCCGTTACTATCAGCAAAAAATTATTTATCATGATGGCAATAACGGTGGGGCCTACTTATTTTCTTTCTATTCTCTGGCTTAAGCTTCCAATAGCCTTGCATATAATTGCAGATGTATCGGGTGTTTTACAACTATTTGTTTTGCTATATTTCATAAGGCTGTTCCCATTATTGAAAAAAAATATAAGTTTTTCGTTTCCAAAGACCACAAAGTATTTATGGATTATGGCGTCAATAGCTTTTATTCTAAAAGTTATCTTGCAGATGCTTTCTATCATTCCTTTCCTGAGTCATTATGCATTTGGTTTCCGGCCTGTTGTTATTGGCTACCTGCATCTATCCTTCTTAGGAATTATCACTTTTTTCCTGCTGGGTTATATCAATCAAATTTTAAGTGAATATCAACAGCAAATTTCAAAAACAGGAGTAATAATTTTTGCATGTGGAGTTTTGATCCAGGAAATTATTTTGATGTGCCAGGGGCTCGAGGCTATTGAAGTAGAACCTTTGCCTTATGCAAATATTATTTTGTTTTATGCAGCTATTGCCATGGGCATCGGCTTGATGTTGATTACTGTGAGGATAAATAACAAGAAGCAATTTAATTTGTGATGAAGATTATGCTTGCTCACGTCTACAGCTTTGTAAAGGGCTGGGGTATTTGAAAAATCACCGTGTGCTGATGAAAACAAAAGGTGTTTTCTTTAATCTCCTCAAAAAATAAAAAACCCCTGAAAGTAAATACTGTCAGGGCTTTTATTTGTTAATCAGTGCCCGGAACAGGAATCGAACCTGCACATCCTTGCGAACGGCAGATTTTGAGTCTGCTGCGTCTACCAATTCCGCCATCCGGGCTTTGTCCCCGATCGCTATCGGGAGGGCGCAATATTACGCATTCCGTCCAATCTCTCCAAAATACGTTTGAGGTATTTTTTCTTGTAATAATAATCTTTCACCTGCATAAGCTGCGCCTCCGTAGTTGTGTCTTCACTATAGTTTTCTATTATATTTTGAACGCCATCGTAAAGAGTTTTTTGTAACTGAAAAATTTTTGTTTCAACTTCTTCAATGTTCAAAATATCATCATCCATCAATGCTTCGTTTAGCTCCATCATTTCCATTAAAAAATCCGGTGGCAATTCATATTTCTCTTCTTCCTTTAATAACCCTTTTATTTCAAGAACATACTTTATAGTATCGTCAGGGTCTTTTAATGTTTTAAATCCTTTATTGATCATGGAAGATTTTTCTAAAACTTCGCTTTGCTCTTCTTCGCTTGCATTTGTGAAAAAATCAGGATGATATTTTTTTTGCAAAGTAAAATATTGCAATGGAAGTTTACTTTGATCAACAATAAGACTAACGGGAATTTCAAACAATTCAAAATAATTCATCAATCAAAGTTACAAACGAATGTTGAAGGGAAAATGTAAATTGCCGCTTTCAAAAATTAGTGCATGCTAAAGATAGGGTTGATAAAAGAAGGCAAAATACCGGCAGATAACAGGGTATCGCTTACGCCGGAGCAGTGTAAATGGGTGCAGGAAAATATGAGTATTAAAATTATTGTTCAGCATTCCGAAACGAGGTGCTACAAGGATAAAGAATACACTAATGCCGGCATTGAAGTAAAAGAAGACTTAAGTGATTGTGATGTTTTGCTTGGGATAAAAGAAGTTCCGGTAGCAATGCTTATTCCTGAAAAAACTTATTTCTTTTTTTCTCATACAAAAAAAATGCAGCCGTATAATCAAAACCTTTTGCATAATATCATCAGCAAAAAAATAACCCTTGTAGATTATGAATGCCTCGAGCACGATGATGGCACACGTATAATCGGCTTTGGATTTTTTGCCGGCGTGGTAGGCGCTCACAATGGCATAATGGCTTATGGCAAGCGTACTGGAAATTTTTCTTTATCGAGGGTTTATAAACAAAAAAACTTTCAGCAATTGATCCACACTTACTTTGGGTTGAAGCTGCCAATAGTTAAGGTTGCTGTTACAGGAACCGGGAGGGTAGCGCACGGTATATTGGAAATAATGAACCTTATGGAAATTCACGAAGCAGAGCCAGAAGAATATCTGAACGAAAAATTTTCATATCCTGTTTATGTTCACCTGAAAGGCGCGGATCTCTATAAGCATAAACTAACTGGCAGGTATAGCCGTATTGAGTTTCATGAGCATCCGGAAAATTTTAATTGCCTGTTCAGTAATTACATCAGCGAAACAGATATCTTAATGAATGGTGTTTACTGGGAAGAAAAAATTCCCCGCCTTTTTGAAATGAAAGATTTGAAGCGGGCAGATTTCAACATCAATACCATTGCAGATATTTCTGATGATCATAACGGCTCTGTTCCATGTAACCTTGGAGATGCGACAATTGAAAATCCTGTGTATGGTGTAAGCAAAATATCCGGGCTGGTAACCGATCCATACATTGATGGCTCAGTAGATATAATGGCTGTAGGAAATTTGCCTAATGAATTGCCAAGAGATGCCAGCAGGTATTTTGGCGAGCAGCTTATTAAATATATTCTCAAAGATTTGATACATGGCGATTCAAAAATTCTCACACATGCTACCATTGTAAACCAGGGTAAGCTTACTGCAGATTATGCCTATATGAAAGATTACGCCGGTGTTTGATTTTACAAGTATAAATAATAGTCTTTTAGCAAAGAGATAAACTCCGGTGTGTATTCCTTACTGTTATTCCGGATGGAAATTTCATTTTGTTTTACAGGCTTGTTCTTTTTTTCCAATATTAATATCGTCCGGAAATAATCATGTTTTGTTGATTGCCTTATGTGCAATTTTTCATTTACAAATAATGAATGCTTTATAGTTTCTTTTTCAAAATATTCAGCTCTTGCATAAGGAAGCAAAACTCCAAAAAAACCGTCCTCTTCCAGCAATGCGGCAATTGCTTTACTAAGGTCAACAAGCCGGAGGGTATTACTGTGTTTCGAATTTTTCTTTCCTTCTTCCCCGGGTAAAAGATCGTTCTCATAAAAAGGAGGATTGGAAATAATGCAATCATATTTCGATGTAGCGGGCCATTCTTTTATATCTGCGCAGGAGGCATGTAACTGTCGCGGCCACGGAGACAATTTAAAATTCTCATTTGCCTGGATGATTGCATTATTATCAATATCTATTGCATGAATTAAGGCGCTTGTTTTTTGCGCAGCCATAAGGCTTAGTAACCCGGTGCCGGTTCCTATATCAAGAATTTTTTTGGGAGACCGGTCTTCAATTCTCACGGCCATCCATGCGCCAAAAACACATGAATCAGTGCATACTTTCATACTGCATGTTTCCTGCTCTACCCTGAATTGTTTAAATTGAAAATATTCGTTAGCCAATCTTCTTTTGTATAAAATTAATTTTATTATAAACTGACGTTATTCTTTATTGCGTAAATGCAAGATCGGAATTAAGGCACAAACCAGAATTGTATGAGAATTATATTTTCGGCAGACAATAATTTTTGGAAATAACCGTCCATATATTTACAAACCTTTGTTAATTAAACGGCTTAATTTTAAAGCGCGATTCTAATTTCTGTTATTTTTACGTATGAATTCTTTAATGAAATTTATTATGAGCAAAAAATTTTTACCTGTACTATTAGTACTGATATGTGGAGGGTTATTTCTTGGCTATGGCGTTATGGGCCGCGGCGACAGGAAGGATGACAATCCTAAGACCAAATATGAAAGAATACTTCGCAATGTAGGTATCGTATTGGAACAGGGCCACTACAGTCCTAAAACCATTGATGATAAATTCTCGCAGGAAGTTCTTAAAAAATATTTAGACGACCTCGATCCTGATAAATATATTTTTTATCAAAAAGATATAGAGGACTTTAAAAAATATGACTCAAAAATTGATGACGAGATTCATGGCGCCCCGCTGGAATCTTTTTTTGCGATCAGCAAAAATTATCTTACACGTGTTGACGAGATTTCAAAGTTTTACAAAACAATTCTGTCGAAGCCTTTTGATTTTACTAAAGATGAATCGTTGCAGCTTGATGGAGATAAAAGAAATTTTCCTGTAACAGATGCCGAGCGTTTAGACTATGGAAGGAAGCGTCTTAAATATCTTGTAATCGGGCGTTTTGTAGATCTTCAGGATGAAAGGAACAAGCATGTGGCTGCAAAGGATTCAATATTCAAAAAAGACGGTGCGAAGGCCGACTCAACACTGGAACGCGAGGCCCGGGAAATAGTTTCACGACAAATGGACCGGTATTTTCAAACGCTGAAAAATCACAATACATCCGATGATATGTTCAGTGATTTTGTAAATGCTATTACCGGAAGCATGGATCCGCACACAACTTATTTCGCACCAGTAGATAAAAGAAGTTTTGACGAATTACTCAGCGGTACTTTTTTTGGAATAGGCGCCCAGTTAAAAGAAGATGATGGAAAAATAAAAATAGCAAGCCTTATCACGGGTGGTCCCGCATGGAAATCCGGCGACATACAACCAGAAGATGAAATTATAAAAGTAGCGCAGGGCGTGCAGGAACCTGTAGATGTTACAGGCTATGCTGTAACCGATGCTGTGAAATTGATACGCGGTGCTCAAAAAGGTTCTGAAGTAAGACTTACACTTAAAAAAGCAGATGGCAGCCTTAAAGTAGTGCCCATTTTAAGAGATAAAATTTCGCTTGATGATACTTTTGCGAAGAGCGCTATTGTTAACGGAGCTCACAAGATTGGGTATATTTATTTACCGGAATTTTATGCAGATTTTGATGATCCGTCTGCCCGCAGGTCAGCGACTGACGTAGCTAAAGAAGTTGAAAAACTCAAAGCCGAAAATGTGGAGGGCATTGTGATTGATCTCCGCGGAAATGGCGGTGGCTCTTTAAATGATGTGGTTGACATGGCGGGATTGTTTATCAAGGACGGCCCGATATGCCAGGTAAAAGGACGGGATGAAAAAGCAAATATTTTAAGCGACAGGGATAAGAGTGTTTTATATACCGGCCCTCTTGCCGTAATGGTAGATGAACTTAGTGCTTCGGCATCAGAAATATTTGCTGCGGCAATACAGGATTACCATCGCGGAATTGTAATTGGCAGCACATCTACTTATGGAAAAGGAACTGTGCAACGCAGCATCTCACTCGATCCACAGGCTGAAAATCCTTTGTTTAACACCAAGCCATCAGAAGGCCTTGGAGATCTCAAGCTTACCTTCAGAAAATTTTATCGTATTAATGGAGGCGCAACTCAATTGCATGGCGTTGTTCCCGATATTATTATTCCTGACCGGCTCGAGAATGTTAAGTTTCGTGAAAAAGATAATCCTGATGCATTAAACTGGGATGAAATTCCAAAGGCAAGTTATACCACATGGAATCCCGGTTATAGTTTCAATTCCGTAATCAGTTCGGTTAATTCTGAAATAAATCAGAGTGCACGATTTAAAGGAATAAGAAACGATGTGAGTGTGCTTGATAAATATAATGACAATGAAACCCCGCTTGATATTATAAAATATCGTCAGAAATTATCCGAGATAAAGGCCACGTCAAAAAACCTGGAGGACCTTTCCAAACTTACATCGGACCTGAATGTTGTAAGCATTGCAAAAGATTCTGTCGAGATAACAAATGATAAAGACAAAATTGCCAAAAACAAGCAATTTCTAAAAAAGGTAGGTACAGATATTTATGTTGATGAAACCGTAAAGGTGATTAATAAAATTATTGGAGAAGCAACTTTAGCGCAGGTCAATAATAATCACAATTAATTCGGTATTTAACCGAAAAACTAAATAATAAAAATAAGAGCAAGCCGGCATTTCGCCGGTTTTGTTTTTAGGGAAAAATAAATCCTATTCATGATTTTTTGAATAATTATGATAATTGCAGGTTCAAACTTTAGTATTGATAATTGACTGATTTTATTTTTCTTTTTACCCTATCTTTGCCGCCTAAAATAAAAAAAATTGGCTACAAAGTTTTCAAAGGAAACTTACTTATACTGGTACGAGCTTATGCTTTTGCTTCGCAGATTTGAAGAAAAAGCCGGACAGATGTATGGTATGCAAAAGATACGTGGCTTTTGCCATTTATATATTGGCCAGGAAGCGATTGCCGCAGGTTGTATGACCGCGACGAGTCCTGATGATATTTTTATTACGGCATATCGCGACCATGCTCTTGCAATTGCAAAGGGAGTTTCTGCAAAGTCATGTATGGCCGAGCTGTATGCAAAAGCAACAGGATGCAGTAAGGGTAAAGGCGGAAGCATGCACATGTTTGGTGTAAAGGAAAGATTCTTTGGAGGTCATGGCATTGTAGGAGCCCAGATAGGAACCGGCGCGGGATTGGCATTCGCTGAAAAATACAGGGATACCGATAATGTTGTCCTTTGTTTTTTTGGAGACGGAGCGGCCCGGCAGGGAATACTTCATGAAACCTTTAATATGGCGATGCTGTGGAAATTACCAGTGGTGTTCATTTGCGAAAATAATAATTACGCAATGGGAACTTCGGTAGAACGTACTTCCAACGTGCTTGATATTTATAAACTTGCCGACGCATACGAGATGCCGGGAGATAAAATTGATGGCATGTCAGCCGAAACTGTTCATGATGGGGTAGCAAGAGCCGTGAAAAGAGCAAGAGAAAAAGGTGGCCCAACGCTTCTGGAAATAAAGACTTACAGATATAAAGGGCATAGTATGAGTGATCCGGCTAAATACCGTTCCAAAGAAGAAATGGAAGAATACAAACTCAAAGATCCCCTGGAAACTACGTTGGCGATCTTGAAAAAAGAATTTAGTATAAGCGATGATGAAATTGAACAGATCAACGAAAGGGTGAAAGCGCAGGTAGAAGAATCTATACAATTTGCGGAAGAAAGCCCATTGCCCGATGACAATGAACTTTACCAGGATGTATATGCAGATAAGAATTATCCTTTTATCATGGATTAGTATTTCCAATTTTATCATAGAATCTGCTGGAATGAATTTTAAACAGTATCCCGGTCATAATACCAGGAAAATAAAATAATAACAAATCAAAAATTGATGGCTGAAAAAAAAGTACAACAAGTGGATGTGGATGTAGTTCAAAGAGCCCGCGGGTTTTGGGCTGATTATAATAAACCGGTAATGTATATCGCTTCCGCGGTAATAATTATATTGGGCGGATGGCTTGTATATAAATACATGTTTAAAATTCCAAAAGAAGAGAAAGCCAACGATGTGATTTTTGTAACGCAAAAATACTTTTCAGACTTTAGTAATGCACCTTCTGATTCAACAAAATTGCTGCTCGCTGCAAAATGCCTGAATGGCGATGGAGTTAACCCCGGAGCACTAAAAATAATTAACAGGTATCCAGGAACCGACGCAGCGAACTTATGTAATTACTATGCAGGCTCATGCTATCTTCATTTGAAGCAATACGCCAAGGCGATCAAATTTTTAAAAGAATTTGATGCACGTGACGCTACCCAAATTAAAAGCCGTGCTTACGGAATGATCGGTGATGCGAGTGCGGAGCTTAATAAAAATGATGATGCGCTTGATTACTATAAAAAAGCTGCAAACGTAGATGACAAAGATGAATATACTTCGTCTGAATTTCTTTTCAGGGCGGCACTTTTTGCACAGGTTACCGGAAAAACAAAAGAGGCCGTAGATCTTTTTAAAAAAATAAAAGCTGAGTACCCTCTTTCTGAAAAAGCTGCCGATGTTGACAGATATCTTGCTAAGCTTGGTGAATTTTCAGAATAATATTTTACGAACCATTCAATGGCAGTTGTAAACGAAAATCTTTTTAATTTCAATCCGGGCATTCTTTCAAAGGATGCCTGTATTGTGATAGTACATACTGAATGGAATGCTCACATTGTAAACAAATTATTAGACGGCTGTGTAGGAATTCTAAAAAAGTTTGAAATGCGTAATTACAAAGTGGTGACTGTTCCCGGCGCATTTGAAATACCATTTGCCATTAAAAACTTTTGGGATACCTATCAAAATAAATTTGAAAAACCACAGGCTTTTATTGCACTTGGCTGCGTGCTCCGCGGCGATACACCTCACTTTGACTATGTATGCAAGGGAGTCACTGATGGTATAGTTCAATTAAACCTTTCGTTACCGGTTCCAACAATATTTGGTATACTTACGGTGGATGATATACAACAGGCAGATGACCGTACTGGCGGTAAACATGGGAATAAAGGTGAAGAAGCCGCAATATCGGCTTTGAAAATGATGTCGATTAAATATCCAATATTATAAAAGGGTAATCGCAATTTGTTTATAACCCGGTTTTAGTTTTGAATTCTTTTTTTTGAAAATAAATGTAGAAAGTATAGAACTGCATTTATTTAGTTTTAAGAATAAAAATAGCATGAGAGTAGAATTGTTTGTTCCTTGTTTTATAGACCAGCTCTATCCGCAGACTGCATTTAATATGGTTAAAGTATTAGAAAAAGCATGTTGCGAAGTGCATTATAATACCAATCAAACCTGTTGCGGGCAACCTGCTTTTAATGCAGGTTTTTGGAACGAAGCAAAAGATGTCGCTCTTAAATTTATAAAAGATTTTGGAGGGACAGATTATATCGTTGCGCCCTCGGCATCCTGTGTAGGGTTTGTAAGAAATTATTACAACCAGCTTTTCGAAAATTCATCTCATCATAACCAGGTCAAAGACCTGACTAACCGGATATTTGAATTCTCAGAATTTCTCACCGGGGTTCTCAAGATTGAGAATTTCGGCGCGGAATTAAATGCGAGAGCAACCTATCATGATAGCTGTGCAGCATTAAGAGAATGTAAGATAAAAGAAGGGCCTCGAAAACTTCTTAAAAAAGTAAGAGGGCTGGAATTGGTAGAAATGGATGATAATGAAACATGCTGTGGTTTTGGAGGTTCGTTCGCTGTTAAGTTCGAAGCAATATCTATCGCAATGGCAGATCAAAAAGTAAGTCACGCCCTTGATACAGAGGCCACAATTATTATTTCAACCGACCTAAGTTGTCTTATGCATCTTGATGGATACATTACAAAAAAAGAGCTGCCCATTAAGACAATGCATCTTGCAGATGTACTTGCAAGTGGGTGGGATTGATTTTTTTAAAAAAATACCGCGAATTTTAGCCTTGCAAAAAATGGTATCCCGGGTGTGAAATTCAATTCCTCTACTGAACTTCCAGGCGGCTCGCTTTTCAATCTTGATTCAGTTGCAAACTGGGCTTCATTCCAGTCAACATCAAAAATATTTTCAAATGCAATTCCTATTTCGTAATGGCTTTTGGTATAATTTAGTGATGCATCCATTAAAAAATATCCCTTTGCAATAATAGAATTGTTTTCATTTGCCGGCCTGCTCTTGATATACCTGTAAGTAACGCTTCCATTAAACCCCGCAATTGCTTTATAAAATAATCCACCGGTGCTTGTTGCAACCGGGGCAAGTGGTATGTAATCTTCACCTTTACTTTTTCCAATTGCCCTCGGCCTCGTGAAATTAATATTTGCGTTCCCAAACAGATGGCTGGTAAATTGGTATCTGCCAATTATATCAATGCCCTCTCTTCTTGTTTTGCCACTTGGTTCAATTTATTGTATCGATTTTATTTCTAAAAGCCAATACCAAAACAACATTTACATTAAAGTATTGGAATGTTTCGTGCTGATTTTTTTTCT
>JBDTMP010000297.1:0-4177 GCA_039934215.1 Ginsengibacter sp. | reverse complement strand
CGTTTGCAAAATTAACGGTACCATCAATAGGGTCAATAATCCATTTATATTCACTTTCAGTAACCTTCTCAACGCTCTCTTCGCTTACAATCCCATGAGCGGGAAAATCTTTATGTATTATTTTAAGGATTGCTTTATCAGCGGCATGATCGGCTTCGGTAACAAGGTTATTGATGCCTTCTTTATTACTAATTTTAAATTTGCCGTTAAAGAATCTCTTTAACTCTTTAGCTCCGGCTTCTGTGGCTTTTATGAGTGTTTCTTTATGCATGCGCAAAGGTTATAAATGTTTATTTATTTCTTTGGATAAATATTTACAGGAAATTTTAATGCACAGATTTATTAAAATTTTTTTTATTATTAATGTAAATGGCCGGTTTACTTTGCAGTTTTAAGAAGTAATTAAAATACATTTATCATTTAACGAATTACATTCAACCTTTGGTTCTCTCCGTTATTATAGTAAATTTTAATGTTAAATATTTTCTTGAGCAATGCCTTTGTTCTGTCATTAAAGCGATAAAAAATATTGAAGGAGAGATAATTGTAATTGATAATAATTCTACTGACGGAAGCCGGGACTTTTTTCTGAATAAATTCAGCGAAGTTAATTTCATCTGGAACCATGAAAATGAAGGCTTCGCAAAAGCAAATAATAAAGCACTAAAAGAAGCTTCGGGAGATTATATTCTTTTTTTAAACCCTGATACTATTGTACCTGAAGATTGCTTTGAAAAATGTATCACTTTTATACAATCTAAAAACGATTCGATTGCGCTGGGTTCAAAGATGATTGACGGTTCCGGCAGATTTTTAAAAGAAAGTAAAAGAGCTTTTCCTTCCCCGTTGACGTCGCTGTATAAACTTTCAGGATTATCCGGGCTTTTTCCCCGTTCAAAAATTTTTTCAAAATACCACCTTGGATACCTGGATAAAAATGCAACTCACGAGGTCGATGTGTTAGCCGGGGCATTTATGATGATGCCAAAAAAAATAACGGAAAGTGTTGGTTCATTTGATGAAAGCTTTTTTATGTATGGAGAGGACATAGATTTAAGCTACCGCATTCAGAAAGCGGGATTCAGAAATTATTATTTTGCTGAAAACACCATTATTCATTTTAAAGGGGAAAGTACAAAAAAGGGCTCCCTTAATTATGTAAGAATGTTTTATAAAGCCATGAGTGTTTTTGTACAAAAGCATTACGGCGGTACAAAAGCGGGATTATTTATTTTCTTAATACAGTCCGCAATTTACTTACGGGCCGGGTTAGCCGCAATCGCCCAATTTCTAAAATGGCTGGGGCTTAAATTTATAGATGCCGCGATAATTTTAACGAGTTTCTGGTTCCTAAAATTTCTGTGGAGCACTTTTATAAAACGTGAGGTGAACTATTCACCCAACATGCTTATAATTGCTTTCCCGGTTTTTACTGCACTTTTTTTAACGGTTTCTTATTTCGCGGGTTTGTATGATAATGGATACAGGCAATCAAGGTTAAATAAATCAGCGCTTACGGCGATGCTGGTCATTCTTGCAGTGTATTCCCTATTGCCGGAAAGCCTTCGTTTCTCAAGAGGAATTTTATTTTTTGGGACGTTACTTGCTTTTGTTTTTATGAGTGTCACACGCCTCTTACTCCTGAAATGGAATATAATTGAAAATGCTTTAGAAAAGGACGACGTGAATGAAACAATAATTGCCGGCACTGAAACAGAATTTGAAGAGGTAGTTAGCCTTCTTGAAAAAGCAGGCATGCAGGAAAAGGTTTTGGGAAGAATAGAACCCGGCGATGACAGCGAGAAAAAGACGATTGGAAAATTAGATGAACTGGCTTCGCTGTTAAAGAAATACCCTGCAAAAGAAATTATTTTTTGTGAAGGATCTCTTTCGTTTAAAAAAATAATTGAATCAATTTCATTGCTCCGGCGACGAATACGGATTAAGATTTTTATCTCCTGTTCTGACACTTTAATTGGTAGCGAAAGTAACACAGCGGCTAAGCTTCTTGCTGGTGAATCTATTTACAGCCTGAGTTTACCCATGCACAGGCGCAATAAAAATTTAATTGATGTTGCCCTGGCTATTTTTTTTCTTGCAACTTTTCCGTTTCATCTTATTTTTAAAAAACATCCCTTACTTTTTTTTCAAAATATATCCGGGGTGCTGCTTCGCAAAAAAACGTGGATCGGCTATGCGCTGGAGGAAAAGGATTTGCCTCCTTTAAAAAACGGCATTCTTACGAGCACCGGGCTGCCTGCATCGTTAAATACATTATCCCAAAAAAATCTTCGTGCCGCGGATATTCTTTATGCAAAAGAGTTTCAATACCTCAACGACCTGAGGCTTGTCTGGTCAAATTACAGGTTACTTTCCTGAAAATTTTTGCATCTATCATTGTAGAAAAAATTCTTATTTTTTCTACAACTGTTAAGGAGAAACTATAAATAGCTCATATCAATAAGTATTTCCGAAATTTGCGTTTCAAAATTTATGAATGGCATATAATAATTATCGACCGTCGCAGAGAACGACACCCGTAGTTTTAAATCTTATAATAATTAATGCTATTGTATTTGTTGCACAAATAGTGTTTGATAAAACCTGGGGACTTACTGATAAGATTGCTCTATACTCTTATGACAGCGGCGCATTCGAACCTTATCAATTGGTAACGCATATGTTTGCGCATGGTGGCTTCATGCATATACTTTTTAATATGTACGCCTTGTGGATGTTTGGCAGTGTTTTAGAAAAGGTTTGGGGGCCAAAAAAATTCCTGATTTTTTACCTCCTTTGTGGTCTCGCCGCCGGGTTGGCTCAAATGTTTTTAGTGAGTAATGGCGCCGCTATTGGAGCTTCCGGCGCAGTTATGGGATTGCTGGCTGCATTTGCATATACGTTTCCTAATACAGAATTTTTTATTTTACCAATACCTTTCCCTATAAAGGCAAAGTACATGGCCGCTATCTATGCAGCAATTGATCTCTTTGGTGGTTTTTCAGGCGGCGGCGGCGATAATATTGCACACTTTGCACATCTCGGCGGGTTGGTCATGGGATTCATCCTGGTAATCATTTGGAACAAAACTGACAAAAAAACTTTCTATTAAAAATATTTTTTGAAGAATTTACAGCATGGAATTTGCTAATTTTAATCACTGTTTCCTTTTAAAATTTTTGTAAGGTTATGGGTGAATCAGAAAGATATATTGACCGGCGGTTCAAAAAAATTAATCTTGGTGAGGATAGCAATGCCCTTATGGCCCTGATAGGTATTAATGGTGTGGGCTTTCTTATACTTGGGCTCGTACAGGTAATTTATTATATGGTTCAGTCATCGGCAAATTCTTTTGGGAGCGATGTTCTTCCCTGGTTTATAATGCCGGCAAAGCTTTCACTGCTTGCAAAAGTTCCCTGGACTTTCTTTTCAAGTATGTTTTTTCATACAGGTATCATCCTCACTTTTACCAATATGCTGTGGCTGTGGGCCTTCGGGTCAATATTCCAGGATATAGCAGGTAATAATAAAATAATACCCGTTTATATCTATGGCGGCCTTGCTGGTGCAATTATTTTTATAGTATCCAATTATGCCATTCCGCAGCTAAGAGATTCGATTGACTCTGCCACATTGCGGGGGGCAAATGCTTCTATAATGGCTATTGCAATTGCTACCACAGCGCTTGCGCCCGATTATCGTCTTTTTAGAATGCTGAATGGAGGCATTCCGCTTTGGGTGCTTACACTTCTTTATATCGTTATAGACTTTGCCGGAATAGGAAGCGGTGGCGCGGCCTATCATCTTGCTCATCTTGCCGGGGGTGCGGTTGGTTTCGTGTTTGTTGTTTTACTTCGCAAGGGGTACGACACTTCCGCATGGATGAACAAGTTCTATTTTTGGTTCATGAATCTTTTCAATCCTGATAAAAAAATAGCAACCAGCCAGGCTATAAAAGAAAAAATGTTTTATAAAACAGGTAATCAAAAACCTTTCGTAAAACGCTCCATAGTAACCCAACAAAGGATAGATGAAATCCTGGATAAAATAAATCAGAAAGGCTATCACTTGCTTTCAGAAGAAGAAAAAAGTATATTGAAAAGAGCAGGTGAAACTGATTTCTGATATTTTATATTCTTTCCAACCAATACTAAAATGCTTATCCTTAATGGCGAAG
>JBDTMP010000296.1:0-1763 GCA_039934215.1 Ginsengibacter sp. | reverse complement strand
GAAGGATATGAACCAACTGTTTCTGTCAGCACAAAAAAGATTGCAGATAAAATTTTGATTAATATAGCAGACAACGGCAACGGCATTCAACAAAATATCATTGATAAGATATTTCAACCCTTCTTTACTACAAAGCCAACAGGGCAGGGAACTGGCTTGGGCTTGAGTTTAAGCTATGATATGATCAAAGCGCATGGTGGGGAGATAAAGGTGGAAACAAAGGAAGGAGAAGGAACAACATTTATTATTCAGTTGCCTGTCGAATGAACACATAAATTTGTAGTGGCGTAGCCTCGACCAATATTGTAACAACGGATTTCAATCCGTTGACAAGGAAAACCGTAGGTTCGGAACATATCTTAGTAAGAGTGAAAAAAAATAAATCACATGGCAAACACTAAAACCGGGGAACGACATTCGGACTGTTATTGCTTACAGCTGACATAATCATAAATTCCTTGATTCTAATTTATATATTTCAAAGTAATTTTAATAGAACAAACCCAGTTTATGAATTACGAGTTATTGATAAAACAGGCAGAGGCTTTTGTATCAAAATACATGCGCAAGCATGATGATCCGAGGCTGCTTTACCACAATCTTTCCCATACCCAAAATATAGTTTCCGTCACCGGGCACATTGCAAAACATTATTCCCTGGAAGAAAAAGAATTGTTTATCGTGTTGACCGCAGCCTGGTTTTTATATGTTGGCTATTATAAAGACGTATTACATCCCGGAGAGGCAAGTACAAAACTGGCAGAAGAATTTTTAAAGACTTCCGGTGTCGAAAATGAAACAATTGAGTCCGTAAAAAAATGTATCCTTAACGCAAATATTATTTCTACCGCTGACGCGCTTTTAGCAAATATTATTTCTGATGCAAAGTCATTTTATTTAGGCACCGAAAATTTTTCATCCTATAACAAATTGAAGCGGCAGGAATCTGAATTGATCAACAACATTAGTATTGATAAAAATGAATGGAAAAGAATTACTATCCAAATGCTGGAATCGCATGAATACCACACTGATTATTGCAAAGACCGGTTAAATGGCAATAAACAGAAAAATCTGCAAAATCTAAAGAAAAAAAATCCTTTGCTATCATTAACTGAAAATTCTATCACGACCATGTTTGAAGGTAAAACTGAGATAGCAGAAAGTAAGGAAAAGAATAAGGAAAATAAAGCGCAATCCGCGGACAGGACGATAGAAACCATGTTTCGAACCACATCTGCAAATAGCCAACGTTTAAGCAGCCAGGCAGATACCAAAGCGCATATTATGATCTCGGTAAATTCAATAATAATATCTGTTTTATTGAGTTTAGTTGTAAGAAAAATAGATGCTTATTCAAATCTCACTATCCCTATAATTATGCTTTTGCTGGTAAACCTGGTAACCATAATCTTTTCAATCCTCGCGACCAGGCCTAATATCTCAAAAAGAAAATTCAGCGAAAGTGATTTCCAGGAAAATAAAGTTAACCTGCTTTTCTTTGGTAATTTTTTTACAATGACTTTTGATACTTACAGCAATTTCATGCTGCACATCATGAGCGACAAGCAATATCTCTATATAACAATGCTGAGAAATTTATATGAGCAGGGAATCGTGTTAGCTAAAAAATACAGCAGGCTTAAAACATCTTATAATGTTTTTATGTATGGGCTTATTCTCTCGGTAGTCACTTTTTTTATCGCGTCAAAATATTTTTAGTCAAAGGATACCTGGGGCATTATCAGGTTAATTAATCGTCT
>JBDTMP010000295.1:0-8691 GCA_039934215.1 Ginsengibacter sp. | reverse complement strand
AGGCACATTACAGGATGCTACTGAAAAAACTCCTCTCTCCAATGCGACCATTCAGCTTTCAGCCGATTCTTCTGCTTCAAGCCTTACATCAGTATCGGATTCAAAAGGAGCTTTTGCTTTCAGCCAGGTACCACAGGGAAATTATACTTTAACAGCTACATCGGTGGGTTACGAAACTTATGTAAAAATTGTCCAGGTTACCGAAGGGCAGAATGATCTCGGTCTTATAAATATTTCAAAAGGGGCTAAGACATTAGCTACTGTTGTTATAAGTGGAGAAGCGCCCCCCGTAAAGCAAAAAAATGACACCCTGGAATATTCAGCGAATCAATTCAAAGTAAACCCTGATGCGAACGCAGAAGACCTCATTAAGAAAATGCCTGGTGTTACTGTGGATCAAAAAGGCGCCGTAACTGCGCAGGGGGAAACTGTACAAAAAGTGACTGTAGATGGGCGTGATTTTTTTGGCGATGACGCAACGGCTACTTTGCGAAATCTTCCCAGCGAAGTGATTGATAAAATCCAGGTTTTTGACAAATTAAGCGACCAGGCGCAACTCACCGGTTTCGATGACGGCAATACAACCAAGTCTATCAATATTGTTACAAAAGCTAACATGCGTAATGGTAATTTCGGAAGAGTATTTGCCGGCTATGGGACTGACAACAGGTACGCTGCCGGTGGTAATGTAAGTTTTTTTAATAACGCCAGGCGCATTTCACTCGTTGGCCTTTTCAATAATGTCAATCAGCAAAATTTTTCTTCGCAGGATCTTTTAGGTGTTACAAGCAGCAACAATCGCGGTGGCGGCGGAAGAAGAGGCGGCGGAGGTGGAGGTGGCGGCGGAAACTTCAGGGGTGGCGGAAACACGGATAATTTTTTAGTGGGACAGCAAAACGGAATAAGCAAAACCAATGCTTTTGGTATAAACTATAGTGATCAGTGGAGTAAAAAAGTTGATGTAACGGCGAGTTATTTTTTTAATAACAGTAACACTTCTAACAATGAAACTATAAACAGGCAAAACTTTATTACCAAAGATTCAAGCCAGTTTTATGATGAAAATACTCTTTCTGATAATACAAATTATAATAACCGGGTAAACTTCAGATTGAATTATAAAATTGATTCGTCTAATTCCTTGTTGGTAACGTCAAGCCTTAATTTTCAAAATAATAAATCGAACAGCTCGGTTTCAGGCATACAATCCATTGACCCGCAAAATATTTTAAGTAAAACGGAATACGATATTAACAGCAATACAGCAGGTAATAACATGAGCAATGGACTTCTATTCAGGCATGCATTTCAAAAAAGAGGCAGAAGTATTTCACTCGGTTTCAACACAAATTTTTCTGACAGGAACGGGAAAAATTATCTTACTGCCTACAACACTTTTTACAAATTAAATGCTCCTTTGATAGACACGGTCCAGCAGCTTTCTGATCAGCAAACTAACAGTAACAGATATAGTTTCAACCTTGCTTATACTGAGCCTGTAGGAAAGAAGGCCATGTTGCAATTCAATTATAATCCTTCTTTTCAAAATAATCATGCGGATCAGCAGACCTTAAATTTTGATAAGGCAAATTCTAAATATTCTGTTCCCGATACAAGCCTGAGTAATAAATTTGACAATACCTATAACACGCAAAACAGTGGTATTACATATCGTATCGGTGACAAGGATAATATGATTTCCGCGGGATTGTCTTACCAATACAGTGAGCTTAAAAGTGACCAGGTTTTTCCGCAGATTACCCAGATAGATAAGTCTTTCAGCAATGTGCTGGGCAATGCTTTCGCCAGGCTAAAGCTTTCAACAAAAAGCAACCTGAGAATTATTTACAGGTCTTCGGTGAATCCGCCTTCGGTAACACAATTGCAAAACGTAATCAACAATTCCAACCAGTTTTATTTTACAACAGGCAACCCCGACCTGAAACAACAATACACGAATAACTTTATCACGAGGTACACCTACACCAACAGTGTAAAAGGTCAAAGTTTTTTTGCAAATATATTTTTTCAAACTACTAAAGACTATGTGGGAAATGCGGTGTACACTGCCGTTCAGGATTCCGCCCTTACCAATACTGTAACGCTTTATAAAGGCTCTCAAATTTCAAAGCCCGTAAACCTGGACGGATACATAAGCGCACGATCATTTTTTACATTTGGCTTACCCCTGAAATTCATAAAATCCAATCTTAATTTTAATGCAGGAGTGAGCTATTCAAAACTTCCCGGACTTATCAATAAAGTGTCAAACATTTCAAATAATTATAATTACAACCTTGGCGGGGTACTGTCAAGCAACATCAGTGAATATATTGACTTCACGCTTTCCTATTCGGGCAATATTAATGTGGTAAAAAATACATTGCAGCCCAACCTGAACAATAATTATTTCGTTCAATCCGCAGGTATTACCGCTAACCTGCTTTCAAAAAAAGGATTGTTTTTTCAGAATGATTTATCCAATCAATATTATAAGGGCTTAACAGATGGATTCAATCAAAATTACTGGCTTTGGAATATCGCGGTTGGCCAAAAGTTTTTAAAGAACCAGGCGGGTGAATTGAAATTATCAGTATTTGATCTTTTGAAACAAAATAAAAGCATTACCCGAAACGTGACTGAATCTTATGTTGAAGATGTAAGAAACCAGGTTCTGCAACAATATTTTATGCTAACATTTTCCTACAAATTAAAGAACTTTGGGAACGGCAAAGCCAGTTCACCGGCGCCTAACCCAATGGATAGGAAAAGGAACTTCGACGGAGGTTTTTAAATTAGCATAAAATAATTTATTTTGAATGAGCAGGAACTGATAGAACTGGTTAAAAAAAAAGATAGGCTTGCTTTTAAAACACTCGTAGATACCTGGCAGGGTATGGTATATAATACCGCCTTAGGTATTCTTCAAAATGCGGAAGATGCGGAAGATGTTTCACAGGAAGTATTTATACAGGTGTACGAATCTGTTTCTTCTTTTAAAGGTGAATCAAAATTTTCCACCTGGTTATATCGTATCACAATTACGAAAGCAACCGATCACATAAGAAAGAAAAAAAGAAAAAAACGATTTGCTTTTGTTCAAAGTCTCTACGGTAAAAATGATGAACAGGTAATTGATCCGCCGGATTTTTTTCATCCGGGTATTCATCTTGAAAATAAAGAAAACGGGGCAATTCTTTTTAAAGCTATTGAGGAATTATTGCCCAATCAGAAAACCGCCTTCGTGCTGAGTAAAATGGAAAATTTAAGCTACCGGGAAATAGGCGAAGTAATGAATCTTAGTGAAGCAGCGGTAGATGCGTTGCTACAGAGAGCAAAGGATAAATTGAAAAAGATCTTGAGAAATTATTATATGAAATATAGTGCGTAGCAACAGGCAGGTTTTTTTTACTTTTAAAGTTAATATGAAACCATGCCATCTGAAATACAGCGCAGGTTTTAATTGGAAAAAACGTCTTAATAATTATGAAAATGGATGAAAATTTTATTAACAAAAAAGTTGATGATGCCTTAAATAGCATTGACAATATTTCAAAGGCATCGCCGCCGCCGTTCTTTTTTACAAGGCTGGAAGCGAGGATGTTGAATGAAAGAAATGTTTGGAACAAAATGTCGTCTTTTTTTACCAGGCCGGCAATTGCTTTCGCATGTATATGCCTTGTAATAATGATCAATCTTGTGGTAATATTCACTTCAATTAATTCGCAACAATCATATGCACAAACCGGTAACGAAGTTGCAGCAGCAGATGAATATAACCAGGTTGCTACGGGCTTGTACGAACTGGAAAAATAAAACCTGAAATGGATAATACTAAAAAGAATAAATCACTTATTTCAATCATCATCTTCCTGCTTTTGACCAACCTGATTATGTTGATTTTTTTTGTGTTTCTTAGCGGCCCACCAAATAAAGATTCGTCAAATGAAAATCAAGGTAGGTTTTCAAAATCTTTACAAAAAGATGTTGGCTTTACGAAAGAACAAGTCGAACAATACCAGGCATTACGTAAATCAAATTTAGAAAACGTGCGGCCATTATTTAATGACGTAAGAAATGCAAAATTCGCATTGTATGATCTCCTTTACCTGGAGTCTGTTTCAGATTCTGTGATAGATGACAGGGCAGATATAATCGGTACAAAACAAAAACAACTTGACATCCAGATGTTCAGGCATTTCGAAAGAGCACGCAAAATTTGCACACGGGAGCAATTACCAAAATTTGATACGGCGATAAAAAATTTAATTACAAGAATGACTTCGAAGCCAGGCAAAGGCTCACACAATCATTAAATAAATCTTTTCGATAATTCTGCTTTAACCAGGCACGTAATCTTAAAAATAAAAACCTACAAATGAAAACAAAGATCATCATGATTGTTGCTTTCCTTATTGCAACAACTACAGCTGTAACAGCCCAACAGCAAGGCTTTCAAAGAAGGACCGTTGAAGAAAGGGTTCAATCGGCAATGGAAAAAATTTCAGATCCACTCAAGCTTGATAACTCTCAACGGGATAAAACAAATGCGATACTAACCGATTTTTACAAGGCGCAGGATAAGATGAGAGAAGAGGCAAGGGCAAGTGGCAACCGTCCCGACCGAAGTGAATTTGACAAGATGGCAAATGACCGGGATGAAAAATTAAAGGGTGTTTTTAATGAAGAACAATTTAAAAAATTTAAAGATGATGTTGAGCCTTCCCTGCGCCCGCAACGTAAACAGCCAGGCACAAATAGTTAAGGTTGGGTTTTTTGATTGATAAAAAAGAGGATTATCTGTTTGATAAGCCTCTTTTTTTATGGGAATAAAAAGAGAGTGAGAAGTTTCTAAATATCGGGGCAGGTAGCTTTTAAAATATACATCAACTTGTCAAATAAATTTTTTGTTTGTTTTGCTGATGCGTAATTTATGTTTGACAATTTGAATAGTGTCGCTAAGGATTCAATTTTATTTTTGGCAACCTGGTCATGTTTTTATTTCTATCGCTAACCCCAGGGCAATTAAATTAAATAAATCAATTCGCAAAGCGAGTAAATATAAAACAGCGTCTGGCGAAAAACTATATCCCCTTGGCCGGCCGATACTAAGTCCCTTTGTATTTAATATGGTGCTTTCGTCAGTATTAAGATTGGAAATTTTTCGCAACAATAATTTTATTCCCGGCTCATCAAGGAATGTTCTTTCAATAACTTCTCCATTTCCTTTGCGGATGAAATATGAGTTTTCATTTATTCCTGCCAATTTGCCCATATTGGTATCGCAGCCTAAATACAAATGCAGGTATTCATAAAGTTTCATAAAGCTTTGTATTTAATCACTATTTTTTGCGCCCTGATATCAGGGACGTTTGATATAGTTCAGTAACTAAATTTTCCCCTAATAAAAATACCAATCATTTCGATCGCTCCCCTCAAAAAAATGATACTTCATTCCATCAGCACTTCTATAAATTTTGTAAATTATTTTTATAAGCGGTATAAAACTTCAAAATACTTTTGAGAACTTTAATAGAAAAATATGCAACGTAAAAAGTTTCTTCGGAAAGTTCTTGTTAGTTCCGGAAGTCTTTTGGCAATGCCAATGGTATTCCAGGCACAGGCAGCTTATGGAATGCAACGGCCTTTAACTGATCAGCTTCCGGCTGATAAGGTAAAGGACTTTGTTATTGCCGGGCACAGCGACCTGGTTAAAGTGAAATCAATGCTGGTAGAATTGCCAACTTTATTATATGCTACATGGGATTGGGGCGGCGGCGATTTTGAAACCGCGCTGGAGGGAGCCGGTCATGTAGGCAATAAAGAAATAGCCAATTTTCTTATTTCTTCAGGAGCAAGAACCAATTTATTTGTGTTAACGATGTTAGGAAAAACTGAAGTTGTAAAATCTTACCTCGATGCTTTTCCACAATATTTAAATGCCCGCGGGCCACATGGTTTTACATTTTTACATCATGCACAAAAAGGCGGTGATGATTCAAAAGAATTGCTAAAATATTTTCAAAGCAAAGGATTGACAGAAACAAAAACCCAATTATAAACCATAATCATTTTTTATGAATAATGCAATCAGTTGGTTTGAGATTCCTGCAACAGATATTGACAGGGCTCAAAAATTTTATGAAACAATTTTTGGCATCAGTTTACAATCTATGGACATGCCCAGTATGAAAATGCGCACGTTTCCGCTTGATGATCCAATGAACGGCGTGGGCGGTAGTATCGTTGACAGTGGCGGCTTTCACAAGCCTTCGGCTACGGATGGGCCGTTAATTTATCTTAATGGAAATCCGGATGTTCAGAATGTACTGGATAAGGTAGAAGCTGCAGGAGGACAAATTACGGTACCGAAAACAGAAATTTCACCCGACTATGGTTTCATGGCTGTTTTTCTTGACACGGAAGGAAACCGGGTTGCGCTGCATTCTGTTCCCACAAAATTTCTATAATGAAATATCCAGGCACTTTATCTGTGGTCTTTTTAATGAACATCTTAACTGGTTTTACTCAGCAAAAAACTTCCTCAGAGTTACGCAGTTTAAATTGGCTTATTGGTACCTGGCAAATGGAAAAGAAGAATGGGTTGCTAACCGAGAGCTGGCAACAAACCAATGACAGCACATTTGATGAAAGCAGCTATTTACAAAAAACTTCCGGCGAAAGAAAATTGCTTGAAAATGTTCAGATTGTATTTCGCGAAAATAATTTGTACTATATCCCAACTGTTTCTGAACAAAATAACCGGCAGCCTGTAAAGTTTTTAATTACTTCTTCTTCCAACAAAATGTTTATCGCCGAAAATCCGGAACATGATTTTCCAAAAAGAATTGTTTATGAAATGATAAGCCCTGATTCTCTCCATGCACGCATAGACGGGGGCCCTTCCATGCCGGACAAAAAATCGGATTTTTATTATTCAAGACAAAAAATTAGTAGTAATGGCCTACAATGAAAAACTTGCTGACAGAGTAAGAGAAATAATTGCAGCGTTTGAAAAAAATGTAGAAGAGAAGAAAATGTTTGGCGGGTTATGCTTTATGGTAAATGATAAAATGTGTATAGGCGTACGAAATGATAGCCTTATGATGAGAATAGGACCGGATAATTATGAACAAGCTTTGGAAAAGCCAGGATGCAGGCCGATGGAATTTACCGGTAGGGTGATGAAGGGTTTTGTTTATGTTGACGAAGAAAGCTTAAATACAAAAAAGAAATTGGAAACCTGGACGCTGCTGGCATTACAATTTAATAAAATTGCAAAAGTGTCGAAAAAGAAAAAACCCTTAGGCCAAAAAAAATTATAAGGCTGTTTCCGCTAATATCATATCAATGCGTGCAGCCAGTGTTGCATAGTCAGTATAGCCTTTTGCTATCATATGGAATTTTAATTCATTTATTTGAATAAACACTGCAGGGAACCCGGTCACTTCCAATTGTCTACACAAGGCGAATTCATAATGCGCCTTTTCTTTGTATTCTTCTTCATCTAGTTTTTCATAAAATTCTTCAGCGGGAATGTTATATTTTTCGAGAAGCAGCTTGTATGCCTCATCATCGGTAAGATCACGGCCTTCAAAATGTAACGCGTATTGAAGATCTGAGGCAAAGCTCACTTGTTGCTCGGGGTAATATTCTTTAAATATGCATAATGCGATCGCCGGTTTTTCAGAATGCGGAAACCAGTCACTCTGCTCAGGATGCCTGATGTGCCAGAGATAATCTTCTCCAAACTTTGCTCCTGTTATTTCCTCTACACGCTTGTAAGCTTCTTCTATATATTTAGCGGTCGCACCGATAGAAACCGGCTCTTCCGGCAAAACCATGCCACCTGACAGCACTTCAAATTCAAGCCTGCTCCTGTATTCGGAATAAACTTTTTTCATCACTTCGCTAAAACCGTAACACCAGCCACAATAAGCGTCGTAGCAATATATTAAAGTTGGATTCATTTCTTCTTAATTACTTCTTTCATTGCTTTCATTGCTTTCGGTTAGCATTGACTTTTGACAATTCACAAAGATACCGCTCAATATATTCTTCTTTCTTTTTGAGCTTGTATTGCATAATAAACCTTGGATGCGGTAGTGGAATAATTTTCTTAAAAAATTTCATTTCTTCATTCAGCCTAGAGAGATACACAAAGTTTTTTCCCTCACCAAGACAAAAGGCAAGTTCCCGATTGATGCCAAACGCAAGTTGTTTCTTTATACAATCAATAACGAAATTTTTTATACTGCTTTCTAAATTCCGGTCATCATAATAATTGAGATTCTTATTATGTTTTGTAAAGCCCAAAGGGCTAATTGAAGTGATATAGAAATTGTTATAAAATATTTCAGGGCCTCCAAACGCGTCTATCATTTCATAAATAAAAACAGAACTCAGCTCGTATTTTTTCTTAAATTCATTTTCAATGCCGCAAATATTTTGCAAGCGCATAGGATCCGTAAAGGGAATCCCGGTAATACCCCCGCCAAATCTTCCGGGGTTTATTCCAATAATCAAGTGACGCGGATTATCATCATTATAATATTTTGTATAAAATTGTTTGCAAAGATTGTATGTAGTTGAATCCCTGAATGGATTCATTACTTCAACATTTTCGGGAAGCGAAACCCGTAGCTCAAGGCCATGAAGAAATGAAAGAATATTTTTTGCGAAAGACAATTA
>JBDTMP010000294.1:0-8260 GCA_039934215.1 Ginsengibacter sp. | reverse complement strand
GTATCAAGGGTTCGAATCCCTTAGTCTCCGCTGATGTTTTTTTGCTAAATCATTTTAGCTCAGCTTTACTTTCGTAATTAATAAAATTAATTATTCTATTCATAAAATTGTGATTGAATAGGATATCACCAACTACTTCCGCCGCCGCCGCCAAATCCGCCGCCGGAGAAACCACCACCACCACTAAAGCTTCCGCCACTGCTTCCACTGCTTTTGGGAGAACTATAAAAAGTATTGGTCATTGTCTTCATGGAGTTATCAAGGCTATTCATAAACAAAATTGTATTAAAATTATTTCCTGCATAACTTCCATGGTACCACGAAGGTGGTGGTACATCAAGGCCTTTTAATTTATCTTTCCATTTGTCTGCGACATCAAATACGATCGCATAGGGTAATACCTTGTCAAAATAGTTTTCGTCTTGTTTTAGAAATTGCTGCAGGCGGTCCTTTTCAACAGATTTAATAAACTCTTTAAATCCCAATAATTTTTGATAAAGAGCGGTTCCCTTCGGCGTTTTTTTTGACATTGATAAACCAAATATTAAAATGAAGAGGCCGCTTGCTATTAATGCAATTCCCATCCATTTGTTTTCATACCAGTAGCTTACCAATCTTACAGCGCCAAATATTAAAACGATAAAGCCAAGCAATGAAAAAAATCCAGCTATCCCCCTGGAATATTTTACATAATAATCATCTCTGTTAACCTCTGCTTTCAATTCTTCTTTGGCAGCATTCATTGAAGTATAGAGTACATCTTTAAGATCGCTTAGTTGAACATTAGCCCCGGTTTTAAAAATTCCATTGAAGAAAGTCTTTTCAAAAGTAAGTGCGGTTGCAGGAAGCTCTTTCAACCTTACAAATTCATATTCTTTCGTTTTGATAAGACCCATCAAATGTTTTTTTTCAGTCTCGTTTATTTGCAAATACCCTCCTGCTCCCCAATAAGGAATTAATGCGGTAAGATCCCTGCGGTCAAGCTTTCCATCAATAATATATCCTGAAATTCCGGGACTGATATTTTCAGGTGGATAAAACTCAGTTTGCACAACAAGTTCGTCATCTCTGCCCCATCTTTTCCATGTATAAAACATAATAATAAAAACGATAAAAGGAAGAAGCAGCCAATAAATGCCATGAAAACGATAATCAGGTTTGGTCAAATAATCATTTGGAAAACTGATGCCAACAGTTACTCCTTCATTTGGATTTAGTTGCCCAATAGTTTCGCCTGAAAATGTTCTGTTGTCTTCCCAACGTGTATTTGTTTTATTTTCCTTAGAACCTATTGCACCTGTGGCAACAAAATAGTTGGAAGTATCAGGGATCACATCGGGCAATTCAATTTTAAAATTTACTGAAGCAATGGTAGTAGTCCACTGATCGCCTATTACATTAAAATAGAATTCCGAATGATCCTTAAAAAAATTGATTGCATTTATTATGCGATAGGTAATTATAAACTGCTGATCGTCGCGGACATATTCGTCGGCAGAGCCAATTTTTATTGATTTGTAATCACCTTCATTGCTTACGTCATACCTCCAGCCCGGCACTTTGATATCTTCAATAATTACACGATTGTAGCCTCCTGATTGTAAAGGCATGCTGGCTTTTTCGGTGCCTGCGGGTAGAGATTGTAATTTATATTTATAAGGAATCTTCCTGATGATGCCATGACGTGGCTCAGTAAAATGAACACTAATTTTTTCCTCAATATCAAGCGAAGCATCTTTGTTGACTTTTACATCAACGGCATATTGGCTGATTGTAAAATATTCCTGGGCCTTTGTTTTACCAATAATGAAAATTGAAAAAATAATAATTGCAAAAAGTTTCTTCATCTAAAATGAATTAAAACTTTACTTCTACATTCTGAGCTTCACCAGGGGTTTCAAGTTCATAAAATTCCCTGGCTTTAAAACCGGCGAAGTTGGCAACCAGCACTCCCGGGAATTGTTGTATGGAAGTATTATAATCTCTTACAGTTGCATTGTAGTAACGGCGTGCATTTCCCAAATCACCTTCAATAGATTGAAGTGCGCTTTGCAGCTCCAGAAAATTTTGATTTGCTTTCAATTCAGGATAATTTTCAGCAACAACAAGTAAGCCTCTGAGAGCTCCGCCTAAAACGTGGTTGGCTTGCGCCGCCCCCTGAACATCTCCGGCGGGTACTGCCGCCGCCGCATTGCGGGCCTGCGTTACCTTTTCAAATGTCTGGCTCTCGTGAGATGCATATCCTTTTACGGTGTTCACAAGGTTGGGTATAAGGTCGAATCTTTTTTTCAAAAAAACACGAATATCACTCCAACTGTTGTCTACTTTTATTTTTGCTTTTACAAGGCCATTATACATTCCAATAATCCAAATAACAAGCAGGACAATTACTCCCAGGATAATCCAAAGTATCATAATAATTTTTTTGAATATTAAAAAACAACTACCAGTTGCAAGATAACAAATTACAAAAAAGAACTCAGTCATTTATTAGTAAGCGGTAATGATCACAATTAAAATAAAAAAAAATTACAGGACTTTTTTAAATCAATTTGTCTTAATCTAAAACAAGCTTCCTGAATAATAAAAACTGTATAGCTCAGTATTTTTTACTTTTGATAATTATGGAGATAATTAATTCTTTACAATTTTATTAAATTGATATGCAAAAAAAAGTACTCAGGAGCAGCGAATGGTTTGGCCGTAAAGGCAAGATAGGTTTCATATACCGCGCCTGGATGAAGAACCAGGGAATACCTGATTATGAATTTACCGGCAAACCCATAATTGGAATTTGCAACACGTGGAGCGAGCTAACTCCCTGCAATGCACATTTCAGGGAACTGGCGGAATCGGTTAAACGTGGCGTCCTCGAAGCCGGTGGCTTTCCGGTTGAATTTCCTGTAATGTCGCTGGGCGAAACACTTATTAAACCGACAGCTATGCTATACCGTAACCTTGCCAGCATGGATGTGGAAGAATCAATAAGGGCTAACCCGCTGGATGGTGTTGTACTCTTATGCGGTTGCGATAAAACAACTCCCTCGTTGGTAATGGGTGCCTGTAGTGTTAACATACCAACAATTGTTGTATCCGGTGGCCCGATGCTAACTGGTAGGCATAATGGTAAAAGCATAGGAACGAGTGATGTGTGGCGCTATCATGACGATTTGAGGGAAAATAAAATAAATGAAGAAGAGATGCTTACAATAGAATCTGCTATGTGCCGCAGCAGCGGGCATTGTGCAGTTATGGGTACAGCGTCTTCAATGGCGTGTATGGTAGAATCTTTAGGGCTTTCACTTCCAGGAAACGCGGCCATACCGGCTGCAGATTCAAGAAGAAAAGTACTGGCCCAGTTATCAGGATTGCGGATCGTTGATATGGTAAAAGAAGATCTGAAACTATCCGATATTCTGACAAGAGATGCTTTTGAAAATTCCATCAGGGTAAACGCGGCCATTGGTGGCTCTACCAATTTCGTAATACATTTATTAGCGATTGCCGGTAGAATAGGCATGCCACTTAACATAAGTGATTTTGATTATTTATCCGCCAACATCCCTTTGATTGCAAACCTTCAGCCTTCGGGAAAATATTTTATGGAAGATTTATTTTATGCAGGCGGACTCCAGGCATTGATGAAAGAACTTGATGGAATTCTTCATAAGGAATGTATAACTGCAAATGGAAAAACAATTAAAGAAAATTATAGCAATGCAAAAAACTGTGATAATAATATCATTGCTTCAGCAGATAACCCTTTTAATAAAGCAGGCGGACTCGCTGTTTTAAAAGGGAATATTTGTGAGGAAGGCGCTGTCATAAAACCTTCTGCAGCAAGTGCAAGCTTAATGCATCATACGGGGAAGGCTATTGTATTCGAAAGTATTGAAGAATACAAGGAGCAGATTGATAATGATAATTTTGAAGTAGATGAAAATAATATTCTTGTTTTAAAAAACGTGGGGCCAAAAGGCTACCCTGGCATGCCGGAAGTGGGAAATATGGGATTGCCTAAAAAATTGCTTGCAAAAGGAATTTCAGACATGGTACGGATTTCCGATGGAAGAATGAGTGGGACCGGATTTGGAACGGTTGTTCTGCATGTGTCGCCGGAAGCTGCTATGGGCGGAAATTTTGCAGTGATTAAAACCGGTGATTTAATAACCCTTGATGTATCGAATCGAATCTTAAGAGTTGAGCTTAGTGATGAAGAACTACAAAAAAGGAAAGACGAATTTATACCATTACCTCCGGTTGCAGAAAGAGGCTATGTAAACCTGTACATCAATCATGTGCAGCAGGCTCACTTAGGAACAGATCTCGATTTTTTAAGAGGGAGTTCGGGTAGCATGGTTTCCAAAGATTCACATTAAAAAAAGAAAAGATAACTATGAATTTTGAAAATAAAGTAGCCATCGTAACGGGCGCTGGCCAGGGAATTGGTTTCGAGATTTGCAGCCGGCTTGCTAATGAGGGCGCTGCTGTTATCCTGAATGACCTTGATGCCGAACTGGCAAGTGATGCTGCAAAGTCCATTACAAATATCAGCGGCAGCAATTGCCTGGCGATTGCAGGCGATGCGGGCGACGTAAAGTTTATTGAGCAACTCGTTGCAACGACCGTTGAGAAATTCGGAAGCCTGGATATTGTTATTGCAAATGCAGGAATCACGCTTTTCGGAGATTTTTTCACCTATACACCCGAAGCTTTTTTCAAGGTTTTGCAGGTTAACCTTGGAGGCACTTTCTTTTTAGCACAGGCGGCAGCTCGTCAAATGAGATTACAGAAAACAGGAGGCTCATTATTATTTACCTCTTCTGTGACCGGCCACCAGGCCCACAAAAATCTTGCAGTATATGGTATGAGTAAAGCGGCGCTTGAAATGCTTGCAAAAAATTTAGTGATCGAAGTTTCTGAATATAATATAAACGTAAATACTATAGCACCCGGCGCAACTTTAACGGAACGAACTTTAAGCGACGATGAGTATGAGAAAGTTTGGTCGAGAATAACGCCTATGGGCCGGCCGGCAAATGTTTCCGATATAGCAAATGCGGCTCTTTTTCTTGTATCGGAAAGTGCAAGACATATAACGGGACAAAGTTTGATTATTGATGGCGGATGGACTTGCATAAGCCCTTCGCCATTTTAGTTAAAACAAAAAAATCGTATGATGAATTTAAATTCTAAATTATCATCAATCACCATTCGCCTCTTTTAATTTTTTCGCCAATAATATATTTCCTGTTTTTATATACGTGAACGGCGCTTGCAATAAATAAAATAAATGAAGCTATAATTGCAGCTATGGCAATATCAGGATGGTTTTCCCACTGGCGTATAGCTATTGCAATGAAAGCCCAAATTCCCACCAGAGACGCTTCCCGCATATTTCTCTTTCTTATCAATAATAAATAAAATAAGCAAGCTATCACTATCATTATTGTTGTCCATATATGTTCAGGCAAGTTGGCAGCCTGCCAGCTTTGCGACACAAGCCATGAAGCAACACAAGCAATAACCGCAACCATTATCCAGCCTAAATAAAATGTAATGGGCCACCATACAAAAAAGATATTACGTACAGGTTCATCATCAAGCTCAAGACGCAACCTGATAGTTAAAATAATAAGGCACAACAGCAGCAAAAAAATCACAATAACAGACCACCCTATCATTTCATTAGTCCATAAATACAACCATCCCGCATTAGCAATATTGCTAACGGTAAACCAAATACCCGTGCGCTTAATGTAATGCTGTGGATCGCCTTTTTTTAATAGCATCCACTGATAAACAACAAAAGCTATAGCAAGTAAAAACAAAAATGCCCAGATTATAAAAGCATAACCGGCAGGAGCAAATAGTGTATCATATTTATGACTGATATCAGCAACGCTTGAGTTTGAAAAAATTCCTGCGGTGCTTGCATAATTAGCAAACAACATACAGATCAGTGAAAACGTATTCATTATAACTAATACTATGCTTTTGTTTTTCATATTACCTTTTTTTAAAAAATAAACATTTTCATTTGACAATTGTTTCATGGTTTGAAAAAATACGTTCACCTTAAACTTGAAATCAAAGAGGTAACGTAATGAAAAAAGGCTGTTACAAATTAATTGCAACAGCCTTTCTCAATTATAAAGATGAGGGAGTTAGTAACTCCACAAATTCTGTTCGTAATTAAATATTTTGTCTTTTATATTTTCACCTTCAAGTAATTGTAAAATGCGGCTATCTTTTAATCCAAGTTGTTGAGACAGCAGTTGGTCAAAAGGATTGTCTAAGGTGCTTTTAATGATTCTTCCATAGAACATGCGGCTCTCAAATAGTTCTTCCCAGCTCATGCGAGCACCATAATTTTTTGAATTGTACACTTCATACTTTGCAAATATTGGCCTCATATCAGGATAGTAAACCCAGAATAATTCCGTTTCTCCGAGATCAATACCTTGAGAAGTTATGACATTTTTAACCGGGGCTATTCCTAATATTCTCCAAAATAACCTGGAACTTTCCTTATCAAATATTACTTCTTCCTTAATATGAAATTTGTAAAATGAATCAAGGTTTACTTCAGCTACGGTCTCTTTAGTTCCTGTAACGTTTCCTAAAGAATCATAAATAGGTACAGAAACACTTCCTCCTGATACCACTTTGGCAACTTCTCCGATAGTCATTGGAGTTGTAAACCGGTCATCAACTGCATTGAATACAGTAACACCGCCATTATCCGGACCATCTTGTATTGCTTTAAACAAAATGGAAATGAAACGCTGGTTGCCATTATTATCATTTGCTGAATAGCGGAAAGGAAGGTTCATCTTTTCACGGGTATCTATTTCTCTCCAAACCTTTTGCCTGTAGACAGCATCATCTTCACGCAAGTGCTCATAAGCAAGCGGGGTTCTCTCAGTTACGAGATTGCGTTCAATTGCATCATTAGGCCGCAAAGATTTTTTTACAACTGGTATTGGAAGGCTGTCAATTTTAGGTGGAGGCGCGATTACTATAGCCGTATCCGATGCCACAGCCGGACTAATATTAGCCCTCGTACGGGAATTGGTCGTCTTCTTGGCCGTAGTCCTTTTTTTTACTGTACGCTTTTTCTTGGCCTGGGCATCTGCTACATTCCCAATCATTGCAAAGCATAAAGCCAGCATTAAACATTTTCCAATTATTTTTTTCATAACCATTTTATTTATTCTTTAATATAATATGAAACCCGGTCCTGGAATAGAACGTACCACACCATCGGGTCCCTGAACTTTTACATTATCAAAAGTAACTGAAGAACCGGGAATGCATTTTTGTAACTGCGCTGAAATACCTCCAAGGTTACCACCGGAAATTGTTGCGGATTGCACACTTGGGAAATTTGCACCGGAAAAATATATTGTTGCGCTAACAACACTGAATCTTGCGTCAAAATCAAAATTTTCAAGATCGGCTCTTGCAAACTGTTGGTTTTTGAAAACAACTGATTGTATTCTTCCACCACTGCTTGGGCCTACTTTCAAAATAGGATCCGGAATTCTTTTTACCCTGAAAGGATAAGTGCTTGCTTTACCATCGGAGTTAACTGTAACAGATGCATTACCAACAGTGCTAACCTTAACAATATATTTTCCGGGTCCTCCTGAAGGTGATAGTGAACCACCACTCATAGAAACCTTTGTTTTATCCCAGCCAGTACCGGATGATATTGTAACAGGATTAGGAACACCAATGTAAAACACATTCATTTTATCAAGCATTACCGCTGCTCCACCTGGAGTTCCTACGGTGTATTCTACGGGAATTGATTTTGTTTCCTTCGTACCATCGGGTTTTGTATAAGTAACAACAACAGGTACAGAGTGATTGCCTGCACCAGAGGCATTAAATTTATAAATTGCTTTTCCGTCGGCATCAATAGATTGGCCTGCACCATTAATGCTAATTTGAGGCTGTGCTGCTTTACTATAAGCGCCTACACCTGCAGTAATTTGAATTTCCTGTCCTGGCATGACGTAGTTAGAACTTTGTCCTACCAATGCAGCAAACTGGTCGTAAATAACTTTTACCGCACCTATCTGGCTATGGCAATAAGTAACGATTTCACTTTCTGCATTCTTTACATTATTCTGAAACTTACTGAGCATTGTTAATGCAGCAATAGTAGGTGTCATGTGAAAGAAGGATTGTGTAAAATCTTTTTGAGTTCCTTCCTGGCTTACAGGGGGTTTGATACTTACCGGAAAAGTAG
>JBDTMP010000293.1:0-14409 GCA_039934215.1 Ginsengibacter sp. | reverse complement strand
CGTAAAATAATACAGCATTGTATAACTCGTGTGTGGTACTATACTGCTGTAGTTGTCAAAAACACAATTAACGCAAAATAGTAACATTATTTGTTTCTTTCCTTTTAATGATTAAAATTCCTCCTTTAGTAAGCGGCTTCCATTCGTAAGTTCCCCCGGTACTGTTCGTTGCGTTGTCGCCAAACCACACAGCTGATGGTTTTTGAACCAACCTTACCATTTCTTCACCTTCATTATCGTACACGCTATACCGTAATACAATAGCACCACTATCCTTAACGGGCGGGAAATGAAATTTGTAAAATTGCCCATGATAAATTATTCGTTGTACGACTGATGTTGTTGAGATTAGATGATTTTCATTTGGAGCCAGTTCGGGAGCTGCAGCCATTGACCGCAAATAATGACGCACATAATCCCCATATCCGTCGGTAAGCCAATTTTCATCATTGGGGTAGCGGTTTCTGCCATCATCGTTTACCATATAGGTTGCCCATGACAGCTGCCGCACAGAGTTAGTATAGTATGATGTGTCCCCGCTAAGGTATCCATATTGCAATTGAGCAGAGGCCTGGCGGGCCGTGTGGCTGTTTCCCGGTACCTTGTATGCGGTCTGCTCATTCACAACAGTCACTCCATACTTCTCCCACCCTGAATTGCCTAATTTTTCATAGACCCAATGAAATATTTTATTTACGTCTGTTTTCCAATCGGGAAAAAACTCTCTATGGCTCATGATGAATTGGGCAAATGTGATGGCATTAATTTGCGTATCACTCCACCCGGAAATGTCTTCGAAAAAGGGTCCCCATTTATTCGATTGCATTGGAAAACGCTTCATCCATTTGATAATTTTATCAAAAGATGATTTGTACAATTGAGTATCTCCCTCGTGCAATTCTTTTAATTCAAGGAATAATTCTAGTGTGCCGCTCCAGTTGGTGGTATAGTTGCTTAAACCTTCGACTTTGCCATTTTGGCCATAGCTCTTTAGAACGCCGGTTTCGCCCGTAATTGCGTTAACCTTAAAGGGCAAAGGAGAATTATTACTGTCTCCATTTTCTACATGTCTTGCAAGGGTATTGGCAATAGAAATGGCGGCCCGTAAATACATTTTATCGGTAACATTAGGGTACCTTTCATTACAATTCATTTTATATAACTTCAACAATTCAATACCGAAAGATCCTGCTTTATCAGGTTGCAAAAAGTCCTTTCCCAAAATCATATCACCGTCGTAATATCCTGAATAAACAAAAGTGTTATAAGGGTATGGAATGGAAGGCCATGACGCATTTTCCGGCGACAATCCATGTGTGAGATAATATTCAGCAATAAACTTCATATTTTCTTTCACTTTTTCATTACCTGTATATGCATATAAGAGCCGCCATGATGATAAAGCCATAGCAAACTGGTCGCCACCTATTCCTCTTGGATCATTAAAATACGGGTTCCACACCTGTCGGTTCATATAATACGGGAGGCCGTTCAAATCCCTTCTCATGGTGTCCCAAAAATTCCAAACAAGTTGTATTACATGATTAAAAGAAGTGCCGGGCCCGGCATTATACCATGGCATGATATGTCCTTCTTTATTCGTTTTAATATTATGATATATCAGTTTTTCCTGGGCAAAGGTTCCCTGAGAAAGTGCGATTAAAAACAGCAATGCAATTTGCTTTTGAAAAAAAGTAAACAAGGTTTGCATCATTAATATTATTTGGTTTGTGTGAAAGAAGGTATCCTTTTTTGATATGTTGTAAAACATTTTATAAGAAGCTTTCAAAATACGCAGTATCCGAATTTAAATCAAAATAATTGCAAGCCTTACTGCACTATACTGCTATATGAATCTTATCAACACCGGGTAAACCTTAGTGTAAATAATTTATATTTACAAGATTCTATTCGATGCAACGTTTGTTTCGTTAGCTCCATTAAATATCGATTGCATGGAAACTATTTTTGAAATTGACTCTACACGTAAAACCCCGAAATATCTGCAGATCGTAAATTCTGTAACCAAGGCGATTAAGCAGGGAAGAATTAAAACAGGAGACAGGATTTTTTCAATCAATGAATTAAGCAACGAGTTTTTAATATCGCGTGATACAGTTCAAAAAGCATATGATCTGCTGGAAAAGGATAAAATACTCGCTGCGGTAAAAGGGAAAGGATTTTATATAAACCGTACCGACCTCATTAACCGTTATAATGTGCTGCTAATATTTAATAAGCTAAGCTCTTATAAAAAAATGATCTACGATTCTTTTGTGCGCACTTTAGGAACGAAGGGGCATGTAGAATTAAAAATTCATCATTCAAATAGTAAAGTTTTTGAAGACATCGTTCTTACAGGATTGGGTGAGTATGATTATTACGCTATAATGCCTCACTTCTACGCCGATACAGAGAAGGCCCTGGAGATTATCAAACAAATTCCAGCGGAGCAATTAATATTATTGGATAAGGATATTGGTGTTGATTCAAATTACGCGGCGGTGTACCAGGATTTTGAAAATGATATTGCTGAAGCAATGGAAACCCAGGTGGATTCTTTAAGAAATTACGACGAGCTCATTATGGTTCATCCCGGAACAATGTATCCTTTGGAAATTATTGCCGGTTTCAAAAAGTTTTGTTTTCAAAATGATTTTAAGCACCAGGTAATCGATAGTATGAATGATGACGAAGAACTGAAATTAAAACAAGTATATATTGTAATTGAGGAAACAGACCTGGCTAACATTATTAAATGTTGCCGCAGTCAAAAATTGAAAATTGGGAAAGATATCGGCATCATATCCTATAATGATACTCCACTAAAAGAAATTCTTCTTGATGGAATTTCTGTTATATCCACTGACCATCATAAAATGGGTGAGACGGCTGCACAATTTATTTTGCAGCAAAGAACTGAAAAAGTTAGAAACCCTTTCAGGTTCATTTCGAGAAAGTCTTTGTAAGAACATTTATTATATAGCATCCTGGTTAAATATAACGGCGACGGTTAGATGTTTGAGGTTATTTATTCACAGCCGGTACGGCACTACCATTCCACGCAGACGTGAAAGTGTAATCGCCAGAGCCGGTTTCGACAACTGCATAACCATTTTGATAGTTAATTTTTTGCTGCTTACCGCTTTCCATAACCGCGCTGTTTCCATTCGCAGGAATAAAAACAGTAGCCGTTGTATTAGGAGGAACTACCACGTGCAATGTGAAATTGTTCCCCTCTTTTTTCCAATCGCTGACGATTTCTCCGCCTATTGATTCGTAGCTTCCTTTGGCCCATGATAAACCGGCAACGGGTTGAGGCTTAATAATTATTTTTTTAAAGCCAGGCGCCGCAGCGTTGATTCCTAAAATCGAACGATAAAACCATTCATCAATCGATCCAAACATGGGATGATTTTGTGAAGGAGAAGATTCCGGGTATGCCCATGTTTCCCAAAGTGTTGTTGCGTTATTATTTATCATGTTCAACCACCCCGGATAATCCGGTTGTGTTGCAATTTTATATGCTGTTTCGTTTGCATCCTTTTCGCGAAAAAGATCAAACATCATTTTAGTTGAAAAAATTCCGGTAGAAACATGCCAGTCATGGCGTTTAAATTCATCCATTAAAACTTTCCAGCTTAATTCTTTCTCAGGAGAAAAATCGTACCACAACGCAAAGATTTGTGCGCTTTGCGTGGCATTATCAAAGCGCCCCGTTCCCGGAGTTAAAAATTTATTGGTGATTAACCTTTTCACCTGGTTCGCCAGTTTGTTATACTTTATTGAATCATCTTTTTTATCTAATACACCAGCGAATTCTTCGGCAATCTTTATATGGTGATAATATAAGGCAGCAGAAGTTAGCGCTTCAGGCTTTGGATCCAGCGCCTCATGATCACCAATACCCCAGTAAAGCAGATCCCCCACTGTTTTGGATTGAAGAAAATTTATCTGATTTACCAATCTTTCATAGTTGTTTTCAATTATTCTTTTATCACCATAAAATTCATACAATTGCTTTTGCAAATATGGAAAGGCAAGCTCCCATCCTATCGGCCCCGACCCATCACCAAATCCTTTATCATCGATCCCGGTTGATGGGGCTATCTCGGTAATGCCACCCTCCGGCCTTTGCTCGTTTGCAAAATCGTTAACCGTTTTATTATAGAATTGTGACATGTCATAATTATACATAAACGCGTTGGCGGTTACAACCATGTCAGCACCGTATCCCATTTTCTCCCTGCCGGGGCAATCAGATTGTACACTAAAGACGTTGCTTAAGAAAGTCCATTGAATTGCTTCATGCAATTTATTCAGTTGCTGATTAGAGCAGGCGAAGTTTCCGTTTTGCTGAACATCTGAATTCATGCGCAGCCCTTCAATATCGCTCAATGTGGGTTTGCCGGGCCATCCTGTAATTTCTATATATCGAAATCCATGAAATGTAAATACCGGATTCCAGGTTTCCGTACCTTCTCCCTTCAATGTATAACCATCTTCCTGCCACGCAGTTTCAGGCGCACCAGGGCCGCCTTTGATGGCGCCTTTTTTTATTTGCGTCATGGCTGTCGTCAGGTAATTCAGGCGGCCATCTTCAAAAAGATCTTCCCCATAACGCAATGAAATTCTTGTGCCTGCTTTTCCTTTTATTTTGATTTGTGCAACGCCGGCAAAATTTTGTCCCATATCAACAATGAAGGTGTCTTTTCCGGCTTCCGTTATTTTTACGGGCTTTACAATTTTAGTGATCCTTATAGGCGGTTGCATTTGAGAAGTCAAAATGCCTGACGGACCATCTACTACAACCGCATTTTTCCAAACTGATTTATCCGCACCGATAGTGTTCCAGTTTTTTTGTTCGAAACGTGCATCATATTTTTCACCGAGGTAAACATTATTTTTTACTATAGGGCCGGGAGCACCCCACCAGCTTTCGTCTGTAACTATTTTTTTTGATGAACCATCGGAATATTTTATATGTATCTCTGCGGTTACACATGGCCGCCCTGTTTGCTGGTAGTCTCTTAAATCCCAGCGGCCAAATAATTTCAATGGCAATGGATTCCACCACCCGTTTCCCAACATAATCCCCATAACATTATTTCCGCGTGTAAGCATGCCCGTCATATCGTACACACTGTAAAGAACTTCTTTACGATATGTTGTAAACCCGGGATCAAGAATATGATCACCAATTTTTTTACCATTAAGATATGCTTCATAATATCCAAGGCCACTTATGTATAATCGTGCGCTTTCTATTTTTTTTGATGCGGAAAATTCTTTTCGCAATAAAGGCATTCTATCCTGCTTATAATAATCTGAATCGTTTACAGGATTTTTGCTACCATCATTAATCCATTTGGCACTCCAGTCACCTACATTCAACATTCCTGTTTCAAACCACGCAGGTTGGCTCCATGAAGAAGCCACTGCATTTTCATCATACACTTTTACTTTCCAATAATAACGTGTGAAAGATTTTAAAGGCGCCCCTTTATATTCTATATTAATATTCTGTGAGGAAGAAATTTTGCCAGTTGACCAAATATTTCCATTATCGCTTTGAAGGTATTTTTCATTATCGCTTATTACAAGCTCGTAAGCGGTTTGATATTGGTTGCGGGCTGTGGAAGTAAATGCCCATGAAAACCTGGGTTGTTTAGAATTAATGCCCAAAGGATTTTTAATGTATTCACATAAAAGTTTAGCAGGTTCTAATGTTGGTTTAGCGTTTACTAAAAAACCTGCAGCAACTAATAAAAGGATTAAAAACATTTTTCTCATGGCAATCGTGGTATAAAAAATTATGAGTAATTAAACGACCAATTATTATAAACCCGGAAGTTTCCAGGGGCTGCGATATTCGGGCATTAACAGGTGATTCGCCGCGGTGTTGTTTCCAAAATTTTTCTCTTTTTCATTCCATACAATTTGTGAATTCGTACGAAGTGCGATATTACCCATGTGCGTAAACAGTGCGGCCATTCTCCCCGTTTCAATCGGGCATTCAGGATCTTTTCCCGACTTCAAACATTCGATCCAGTTTTTCACATGCGCTTCATGAGAGTCATGGCCGGGCTGCTGAGGTAAGGCCGGAACTTTGTACTCACCGTTTTTCATTTCAGGAAATAAGTCCCATGAAGACCTGTCGATAACAATAGTGGCATCGTTGCCAATAAATGCCAGCCCGTAGTTGCGACCCCAGGGGCCCGTTTCTATTCCCGCTGTATTTTGCCACGAGATTGTATGGTCCGGCATTTGCCAGGTAACATTCAATGTATCGAATGTCTCATGGGCGTGATCGGCGTAAGCAAAATTGCCACCTGATGACGCCACCGATAATGGACCGGTGGTAACATCTTTTGCCCAAAGCGCCATATCCATTAAGTGTACGCCCCAATCCGTCACAAGACCGCCTCCATAATCCCAGAACATGCGCCAGGAGCCATGAAATCTTGCCTTATTGAAACTGCGTTGCGGAGCCGGGCCAAGCCACATATCAAAATCAACACCGGCAGGCACAGGCTCATCTGGTACTTTTAGCTGGCCGATTCCATAATTGAAATTGGCCCATACGTTTGTTTTGCGTAACTGCCCCAGCTTGCCCGCTTTTATATATTCTATGGCACTTTTCCAATGATCACCGCTTCGCTGCTGCTGCCCCACCTGTACAATTTTTTGATATTTACGAACTGCCTTTACCATCAGATCACATTCTCCAATACTATTTGCCAGCGGCTTTTCAACATAAACATCTTTACCAGCCTGGCATGCGGCAATCAGCATGTAGGCATGCCAGTGATCCGGTGTGCCGATTATTACCGCATCAATATCTTTATTCTCCAGCAGCTTTCTAAAATCTTTGTATTGCTTTGGCCGCCTGCCTTGAATTTTTTCGATATCGGCGCTTCTTTGCAAAAGCACTGCGTCATCAATATCGCAAATTGCTACACAATCAACACCAGGCTGTTTTAATGCCTGCTGAAGATCGGCCATACCCTGCCCACGCGCTCCAATAAGACCCAAAGCGATTTTATCATTTGATGAAACTTTAGAAGCCGCAAAAGAAGCGGCTAAGGGAGCAAACGATGTAATGCCTGTAGCAGCAATAATCTTAGATGTGTCTGATAAAAACCGGCGCCTGGATTTTGACATAATAAGAATGAATTTGTGATAAAAATTTTCAAAAGATTGCTTAAATATTTATCACGATGAATAAACAAACCTATTGCAAAATAAACAACCGCTAAGGCAAAAAATATTTCTTAGAAATTGTTTGGTGATATAATTTTAAAATTCCGCCAGCTAAGAAAATGAATACATTTTAGCAATAAAGCATTTATTTAAAAAGGTACGATCTGTAAAAAATAAGTAACAAACTGGCTTTTGATACTAAAATTAATTTCTATTTAAATAATGTAACTACGCTATTTGGTTGTAAAAGAATAATATCGCTGCTATTCAGAGCGCCATAATCTTTGGCATCATCAGTAGCCGACGTAACAAACATGTTGAATTGTATTGGCATATTATTACCCGTTAGTTTTATGGATTTTGCTGACCCATTATCATTTATTAAAATAATCGTTTTAGTATTATTTGCAGCGTGCTGAAAAGCGAGCGGATAAATATTAGTTCCATCAGGCGCGTCGGCATCATTTCTTATGGCCCCGGGGCGTATATATTTATAAAAATTTTTTGAAACAAAATATCGCTTACTTTTTTCACCGGAGGAACTCATCAGCGAATAAGAATCAAGCGTAGTTGTACTAAGCGACCAATGCAACCATGCGGAAACATTTCCAAATTTTATCGCAGTGTACATCGCCTTCGCTAATTTCATAGCCCCATCGGCAGTATTATCATAGCCTGATGTTTCAGTCATCCACAACGGTTTATTGTATGGAGCGCCCCAGCTATACATGGTTTGCCACGTTTGTGCACTGGTGGAAGCAGCAGTTACACCATCAAGATCGTAGCCATGCACCGCAATAATATCAGCATATTGCCTGGCCGAAGCATCAGCAAGTGTTGGAGCGATCATGCTCTCCACACCCTGAAGGTATCCTACATCTTCAGGTAAAAATAATTTGATTGTAAGTCCCTCGTCATGAAAACGTTTTCCGACGACTTTTAGAACATCCCGCATGGCATCACCATCATACACACACGAAGAATAAAATTGAGAAAACCTCGGTTCATTCTGGATACTTAATGCATAAATATCAATTCCTGTTTGCTGTTTTAAAATCTTTACATACGCCACACACATTTCTGCGAATTCATCATACATATTTGTTTTTAACTGGTTAGAAGTCGTTGTAGGATTGGTTGTATAAGCTGGTGCAGAATTTTGGTCTTTAGTCCCATTACCAGGCTGGTTGTTATATTTCATCCATACTGCGGGACTCCATACGGAAATAACTAATTTCTGTAAGCCGGCATCATGCATTTTTTTTAAATAATTCAAATGCTCACTCAATGGTTCATCCAGGCCGGTTATTGTTGAATTGATATTAAATTTTGAAAGGTCTGTTACAAATGGATCATTATTATCATTTACCGGTTCAAAGCTCGAGGTAAGATTGTCTCTAAGAATTGTCAAGCCCAAATCATTAATAAGCGTATTCACAAATGCATCGCTCTCAAAAGGCCCGGAAGCCCAATATTCTTTCATAGCTCCAAACCCTCCAAAGCCTTCCATGACCTGATGATTTTTGCTAAAGTCAATTGCTATATCCGTCGATTTTGTGCTAATGTTTGCAGTAACTTCTACAGGTGTTGATTTACCATCACTCACCTTTACTTTCACCACGTAATTTTTACCGGGTGCATATTGAAAATTTTCTGTTGAGGTTCCCGATTTTAATGTTCCTTCACCAAAATCCCAGTTATAGGTCAAGGGATCAATATCCTGGTCAGTAGCAGTAACTATAAATTTGAAACTAAATGGATTTACAGAAGTGAGTTCAGCCGTGACAGATGCCTGCGGGCTATGGTTTATTCCACCGTTATCATTGCCACTTCCTTTTTTTGAACATGCGAAGCTAAAAACACAAAAAGCTATTACAATCAAAGATTTGTTCTTCATGGTCTAAAGATTTATTACGAAGGGTTGCAGACTTTAAACAGAATTAATTTTATTTACCGAAGCTTATTAGAAATCTTCTAAATCTTCACGCATTCTTTTTTTCACTAAATATTTTATAGAAATAATCTGGTACAACTATAACGGTTAAACGAAACTCTCCAGTTACGGAGAGTTCGTTTTTGCTTAATCGACTACTTGCCAAGAGAGAAAGATTTACAAGATATAAATGCATTTGGTTTAAAATTAATATCCAGGATTCTGCTTTACATTAGGATTCACATCAATTTCACTGTTAGGTATGGGGAAATATAAATGCTTCGGTAATTGAAAATTAACATTGCTAAGATTTGAACTAAAAAAAGCGTTGTCCAAATTAATCAAACCTCCCATGTGCCATCTTCTCAGGTCGAACCATCTTTGCCCTTCGCCGGCAAGTTCCACAAAGCGTTCATTCATGATCCACTGCATAATTTTGGTTTTATCAGTTTCGGTAGTCGATCGGTCCGCAGGCTCCGTACCGGCGGGGGCCATAGCCCTTGCTCTCGTTCTCACCTGGTTGATGTATCCAATCGCTTCGGATGTAGCACCTCCTGATTGTACAAGGGCTTCAGCTTTCAACAACAACACATCAGCAAGCCGCAGAATGCGATAATTATTTACTGAGGCTACGCCGGATTGAGAAAGTTTATCTCTCGTTACATATTTCGTAACAGTTCTTTCAGTGCCATTAAGAGTAAGCGGCAGACGGGGATCATTCGCATCAAAAGTCGTCGCTAACTTACTGGTTGCATAAAACCGTGACCTTCCAAACAGGGCAAAATTATTATCATAAAACCCCCAGAAAATCGATAAAGCTCCCACTGCATTATCGAAATCATTGGACAGCCAAACGTTGTCAAAACCAAATGCCTGCGAGGCCTGGAATTCAAAAAGTGATTCAGAGTTATTTTCCGTATCGTATGCGAAATTATCTCCAAACTTAGTTTGTAACTGCGCTCCCGATATCTTATTAAATGCAGCGATCGCAGCGGTGTAGTCGGCATTATTATTTGTTACAGAAGCTCTGAAAACAAGCGCTTTTCCCAACATTCCGTTAGCAGAATTTGCCGTTACTCTGCCGGCATTAACGGGCCCCCAGGTTGCAGGCAATAAACCAGCAGCATCGGTAAAATCCTGTATGGCCTGGTCAAGTAATTGAGTTCCGGTAGTACCGGGAGGAGTAAACTGATCATCACTTGTAACCCTGTCCGTAACAAGCGGAGACGTGCCGAAAAAATTCCACAAATTATAAAAAGCGTATCCCCGGAGAAATAATGCTTCACCCTTATGATAGTTTTGAAGATTGGCTGTTACATAAACACCACTCGCAGCTTCATTAATTTTTTGCAAAACCAAATTTGCCCTTGCAATCATTTGATAATGGGCGGCATATAAAGTGCTTAAGCTGCCATCGCTTGACTGGAGCGGGCCAAAAGTCTCAAAAGGTTCGTTATTATCGTTGGTAGTAATATCATCACCAGGTAACAGGAAGGCTTGTATCGCCGGGCCCCCGCCATTAAACCAAAAGAAGTCAGTCATTTTTGCGTAAACACCCAATACGGCTTTTGTGAAATCATCTTCTTTTGTGAAATAGGATTGCTCTGTAGGGCCGTGTGGCAAAAGGTTTAGCTTTTCCTTATTGCAACTGTTAGTAATAAAGCAACAGGCTAAAACCAGGCAGGTGATAAATAATTTTGAAAGTAATTTTTTCATTTTATAATGAGTTAAGTTGGATTAAAAAGTTGCGCTCATTCCTAATAAGAACTGACGTGTTGGAGGGATACCATCATTTTCAGGATCAAGGCCGCTCCATTTTGTAACAGTAAATAAGTTAATAGCGCTGGCATACATTCTAAGACGCTGAACGAAGCCCGTACTATTTAAAATGCCTTTTGGAATGGTGTATCCGATTTGTAAATTTCTTAATCTCAGGTAAGCAGCGCTCTCCACGTACCTGCTGGAAAATCTTGAAGGGTCGGACGGATTGTTGAAGACAGCCCTGGGTATTGACTTCGATGGATTTTGTGTCGTCCATCTATCCAGTACTGTTGACCATTGGTTGGCAAGGCCCCCCATGCTTTCTGCGCCGGATCTTAAATAATTATATTTTTTCACATCCCCCACTCCCTGGAATAATGCGCTTACATCAAATCCCTTCCAATTCGCATTTATATTAATACCATAATAAAAACCAGGAATTGTTTTCCCCAAATAAGCGCGGTCGTTACTATTAATAATACTATCCGGGTTTTGGCTGTATCGTTCTTTGGGCAAAGTAGGATTACCATACACATCACGGAAATACATATCCCCCGGCTGATAAACATAACCTTTTGAAGGATCGCCCAATACCTGGCCGATACCTACATCAGCATGAGCCGCTCTCCATGCGTCAATTTCTGCTTGTGTCTGGAAAATTCCGCCGGCCTTGTAACCCCATAAATAAAACATTGAATATCCTTCTTCAATTCTTCCTCCTTCAGCGCCTAAGGGATTAGAATTATAAAGCTTTACTACTTTATTATCTACCGTAGTGAGATTTCCGCTAACGCTAAATAATACAGGCCCTACAGCCCCATTGTAGCCTAATTGAAATTCAAAACCCTTGTTGCGCACTTCACCGATATTCAGGTCTGCGGGCGATTGAATCCCGGTATTAGGCGGAAGTGAAACTGATTGTATGATACCATACGTGAGCTTGTTATACCACTCTGCTGTAAAGTTTATCCTGTTATCGAACAGCACCGCATCGAAGCCGAAATTAGTAGTGTGCAGTTTTTCCCACGTAAGAGTCGTATTCGCAAAATCAGGTAAAGTAGCACCCTGCACCTGTGTCCCGACGCCATTGCCGTTTCCGGATCCAATTGAATAATCAGAGCTGAAATTTACATTTGATAAAAATTTATAAGCACCTGCGGAATTAATATTTCCCAGCGTTCCCCAGCCACCTCTGAATTTCAAATCATTTATAAATGTCGTTTTCGGGAAAAACTTTTCTGATGAAATACGCCAGCCGGCGGCGAAGGATGGAAAGTAATCCCATTTATAGCCCGGGGCAAGTTTAGATGCGCCATCATAACGAAGCGTACCATCAAGATAATATTTATCCTTATACTTATAACTCAATCTTCCTACATACCCGATCAATCTTAATTCTTCTAAAATGCTCGCAAAGCCGCTGGTATAAGGAGGCTGATTTCTTATGCCCCTGTACTGCGGGTCAGTATAATCTACTTTTCCGCTAAGGTCATTTACATACCAGTTAGTGTATTGATCAGAAACTGCAGCAATAAAATCTATGTTGTGATCATTGAAAAAAGTGTGATTATAATTAAGTGTAATCTCTTTATTGATATTGTAAGTTTTTCCTTGTCTTTCACCATAAGTTCCTAATGCCTGTGCGTTCCCGCCTGCATAAGGATTACCCGGTGTTTGTGAAAATCTCCATTGATCATTATCCGTCCATTGTTTTCTCAGGTTGATAAAATAATCACCACCAAAAGAGGCTTTTATCTTTAGCCCTGTGAATGGTTCTGCCTGCACGTATGCATTGCCCAAAGCTCTCGTAAGATTATAGCTGTTATCACCCAGTTTTTGAAATGCGAAAACGTTGAAACGTGTTTGCTGTCCCCACAGAAGATCGGGGCCGGTAGCAAAAATGAAAGGAGCGCCGGGATCGAGTTTTGTAGGATCATAATCAGGGTTAGGCTTAAACGTGCCCGAAGTAACTGCCGCGTATCCTGTTGGATCATTGGGATCGAATATCGGCTGAAACGGAATGGTAGCCATCATGGTTCCTAAATCGGAACCTGTATTTACAAAAGCATTTTCATTTACAAGCCGAACTGTTAAACCAGCCGATACATATTTTGAAATCCTGGAATCTACATTCGTGGCAATAGTGAAGCGCTCGAGATTGTTAGATTTTAAAGGGCTTTCCTGTTTTGCATATCCGGCAGATAAATAATATTGGGTTCCTTCGTTACCGCCGCTCAGGCGAACACTATAATCCTGTATGGGCGCATTTTTATTTTTTAGCGCATCCTGCCAATCATAGGTTTTACCGTTGCCAACATATTGAGAATTGCTCTGATCATACAAGGGGCCAAATTTTTGCTCAAATGTTTTCCCCGGCTCGGGGTTTGCGGCATAGGCTTCACGAACTAAATCGAAATATTGTTGTGTGTTAAGTGTTGAAATACTTTTTGGAATATTTTGAACGCCATATTGTGCAGTTGCCTCTACTTTTGCACGCCCTGAAGCGCCTTTCTTCGTAGTAATTAAAATAACCCCGTTAGATGCTCTTACTCCATAAATAGCTGCAGCGGACGCATCTTTTAAAACGGTAATGGATTCGATATCCTGCGGGTTTATCATAGAAAAGATATTGATTGGAGACCGGATGTCACCGATGCCTCCATCGGTTATGCCGCTTCCTCCTTCAAAAATGGGAACGCCATCTACAACATAGAGTGGTTCTGCATTTCCAAAAGTATTAACCCCCCTGATACGAATGGTGGGCCTTGACTGCGGATCGCCACCACCCGAGTTTACAAATACGCCTGCTGCCCGGCCCTGCAATGCCAGCTCCGGCGTGAGTGCTGTACTTTTTTCAATTTCTTTACTGCCCACAACCGATAGCGCACCCGTTACATCTCTGCGCTTACGGGTTCCGTAACCAATCACTACAACTTCCTCCTGCTGAGAAAGAAATCTTTTTAATACCACATTCACTGAAGTTTTACCGTTAACATTTATTTCCTGTGTCTCCATACCTACATAAGAAATTGAAAGAATTTTTGATGAGTTGTCAGGAATCTCAATTTGAAATTCACCATTTGAATTTGTTGAAGTTCCTACAGAAGAATTCTTAAGCTGAACGCTTGCTCCTATCACAGGCTGACCGCTTTCATCAGAAACCTTACCACTTATCGGCATAAGCAAAGGCGGTAATGGAATATCGTACAATTGGGCCTGTAGTACGGGCTTGCGTGAGACCACGATGGTATTGTTTTCAATGGAGTACCTAAGCGGCTGTCCCTTAAAACAATATTGCAGTGCATCAAGCACAGGAACATCTTTTACATTGATGCTCACCGGTGGCACATCTTTTATAGTATTTTTAGAAAAAAGAAAACCGAATCCCGTTTGTTTTTCAATCTCTTTAAACACTTTAAAAAGAGGCGCATCTTTTAAAGACAGCGTAACGGTCTGGGTTACTCCTTTTGCAGAAATCTGTAAAAAAGCAGCGGTCAGTAAAACGAAAGTCA
>JBDTMP010000292.1:0-4568 GCA_039934215.1 Ginsengibacter sp. | reverse complement strand
GCATTTATTTCCTTAATAATAAAATCTGTTTCTGAAATCGGTTCCATTTCCAGCTTTGATTGGCCTGTCGGCTGGGCAAAGAGCTTGTTATTTTCTTTTGAAACAACAAGCCTTATATTTGGTTTGTACTGGTATTTGCCTGTATAAATATCAAGCTTGGCGGCATCAATATTTACAATAATTTCTTCCTTTATTTTTTTTGCATTGATCTCCTGCCCGTTTTGAAAAAGTGTCGCATGGGTTATGTCGCCTTTCTCATCTTTAAAAAATTTTATGCTCGCTTCTACTATTTTCCAGAAAAATTCATCCTCTGTGCCGGCCTTTGGAAATATTTCATATTTTCCCTGCCCGCTCAACTGCGAGTATACTTTATCACCTTCTGTTGTTATCGCTATTATACCAAATCCGGACAGATCATATCTCCCTGTATAAAGTTCAACGTTTTTTGGTTTTATAGTTGACTCTTCATAAGCCATTTGCTTATCCATTTTGTCCCATAAGTATGCTTCCGCAATTTTATTAGGATCGAAATTCGCTTCAGGGGCACCATTGTTATAAAACATAACAACGGTCATTTTTTCTTTAGGATAATATGCCAGTTGAGTTACAAAACCATGAAGCCCACCACTGTGGCTTATAATATCTTCTCCCCTGTATTTACCTAAACCAAGTCCGTAACCATACAGAGGGAAAGCCTTCTCGCCGTTATTTAAAACAACGGGTGTCAGCATTGCTTTCAGGCTTTCTTCTTTCAGCACCTTGCCTCCGTATAGCGCTTCGTTCCATTTTCGAAGGTCATCTACTGTTGAATATATAGCACCTGCGCCACCCGCCCACGACATGTTCCAGTTAATGGCTTCCTCATACCTGCCATTATTTTTAGCGTATCCTTTCGCTTCATGCTGCAATTTTATACCTGCATAATGCACACCGGTATTTTCCATGTGGAGCGGATTAAAAAAGTTTTTTTTAAGATACCCACTGTAAGGCATACCTGAAACTTTACCGATGATGTATCCTAATATAAAGTACCCGGAATTGTTGTATAACCACTTTTCACCCGGATTAAAATCATAAGGATCTTTTTTAATTAAATTGACAAGGCTATCCGGGGAAATGGTTTTTGTTACATTGGTTATGAAATCAGGATTATTAGTATAGCTATGGATGCCTGAAGTATGCGTCAATAGCTGGTGAATAGTTACTTCATCACCGCGTGGAAAATCCGGGATGAATTTTGATAATTTATCATTTACACTGATCAAATTATTTTCCTGCAATTTCAAAATCGCGGCTGCAGTAAATTGTTTGGTCACAGAACCAATCCTGAATTTTGTTTCCGTTGTGATTAAAATTTTATTTTTTATATCTGCATATCCAAAGCCTTTGCTGTATAATACCTTTCCGTCTTTTGCAACCAATACCGCTATACCCGGCGCTTCTTTTCCTTTCAATGAAGTATAAAAATCATCCGCTAAACTCTCAGAAGATGGGACCGATTTATCTTTTGCACCATGCTTCATCAACATCTCAATCACATTTTCCCTCCCGCTTATCTTCGCTGCAACTATTGTATTTATTCCCCTCGCATTCGCCGCATTTATATCGATGCCGCCTTCAATAAGAAGATTTAGTTTTTCAAGGTTTCCGGTCGCAGCCGCGTCATTTGCCTGTTCAGCGAGCGCTGTTTCATCAAGCAATCTTGCAACAAACCCCCATCCGCCATTAATGTCCTGCACTTTTAGCAAGACCTGGTTACTTCCCTTCACAAGTTTCAGTGGAACGAGATCGTCATCTTTAATGATGCCCCTTGGTATCCAGTTGTCATGTACGATCGTTCCATTGAGCCACACTTTTACTCCATCATCACTGCCTATTCCAAGAAACACAATCTGTTCCCTGGGCGCATTAATTTCTGCCAACGCATACGCGTAAACGAAATTTTTTCCCTGATAAACTGTATCGAGATCTATAATATCATCCGCTGAAGAAAACAGCTTCCATTTTAAATCATTGCCTTTTATTTGCACAGAAGGAACCGGCTCTCCCGAAACTACTTTTATTGATGATAGATTATCTTCCTTAAAAACTTTCTCCTGCATGGCATTGTCAGGATCAGAAGAATCTGTACTTACCGGAACGGGGCCAAGTAATAGCCAGCTTTTCATAAATTTTCCAGGCTGCACAGCATCATAGGATGCTTTGCCATATCCGTCTACCCTCTCCGGCTTTTGCTGCGCTGATATCAAATTCTGATAAGAGAAAAATAGAAGAAAAAAAATTACAATACGAGGTTTGCAATTTTTAAAATTAATAATGTATCTCATAATATTGGGGGGGTTAAACCGTTAAATAAATATAAGATTTTAAAGACGATATTGCTGCTGCGATTACTGGTTTTGAATTCAGTAATGCGAAAATAAATTTACTGCCGGGAATAAAAGTTTTCCATTGATTTAGATTTTGAAATTATTGTATTACATATTTAGCCCGGCAATCTATTAACTTTGAAAATGTATTCTTTTCATGATGAAGTTGCAAAGAGCAACGCATTTATATTCAGCCATTAAAAATTTATTATGAAATTCATATTATCGTTTTTTGCTTTTATCATTTTGACAACAGCCATTCCCGCTTCATTATTCGCACAACAAAAAGAAATGGTGCAGGTTGTAAAATCAACCGATCAGAAAAAAATAGATGTAACTATTGGAGGCAAGCCCTTTACCAGTTTTTTGTATCCTGATAGTTTTGAAAAACCTGTATTATACCCTGTGCATGCTGCAAACGGAACTGTTGTTACAAGAGGCTTCCCTTTGAATATGCAACCTGGCGATCCAACAGATCATCCGCACCATGTCGGCGTCTGGTTCACTTTTGAAAATGTAAATGGGCTGGATTTCTGGAATAATTCTTACGCTATACCAGCAGAGAAAAAACATTTATATGGATGGATAAGAACAGACAATATTTCTGAAACATCCGATGGATTAAAAGGTGTGATTGCTTACCATGCCAACTGGACAAACCAGCAAAAAAAAGTATTACTCGAAGAAAATACGCGTTTGGAATTTAGCGGCACCGCACATCAAAGAATCATAGACAGAATAACAGTTTTAAAAGCGGATACCAATGTTCTGTTTACTGATGCTAAAGACGGATTGTATGGAATAAGGCTTGCTCATGCACTGGAAATTCCCACAAACAAAGACGAGGAATTTAAAGATGATAAAGGCAATGTAACTATTGTAAAAGGAGGCACTGATAAAATACCAAATGGTAATTATATAACGAGCAAAGGCAAAGCAGGTGATAGCGCCTGGAGCACAAGAGGCAGGTGGTGTAAAGTGTTTGGCAAAATGGGAAATGATTCTGTCAGCGTCACTATTATTGATCACCCTGCAAATCCAAACTATCCTACCTTCTGGCATGCGAGAGGTTATGGATTGTTTGCCGCAAACCCGCTCGGTGAAAAAATTTTTACAAATGGAAAATCATTTGAAAATCTTCATTTGAAAAATGGCGAGTCAGTGACATTTCGTTTCAGAATGGTAATCGATGAAGGGGATAAGAGCATCGCTGCAAAAGAATTGAATGAGATGGCAGATGAATTTGCAAAGAAAAAATAATTTTTTTTATTGCAAGCTCAAGAAGTTTTACTGAAAGGAAACAATTTCATCCCATACTTTTTTCAGAACGGGAATACCATGTACTAAATTATTTTCTCTCGTTTGCAAAGCTCTTTCGCCTGGGTACATTATTTTTTTTGATTCATCAATTGGAACTGACCGGTGGTAATCATTTAATACTCCTTCTATAACTTTTTTAACCAACGAATAATTTCCCAATTTTGAAATATCAATTGCAATAAAAATCTGCGATAATCCATATTCAACTTCTTTCTTCGTTATTTCATAAGTAGCCAGGCCACCAGATAAAATAGTTGCCAGGAGATCGAGTAATAAAGACAGTCCCGCTCCTTTCCAATATCCAACCGGCAATGGCCTCAACGATTCCAATACTGCCGCCGGATCATCGGTTAATGACCCGTCCTTGTCAAAGCCACCATACACTGAAAGCTTTTCTCCGTTCATAGCCGCATTTTCCATGGCTCCAAAAGAGTATTGCGACATGGCCATATCCAGAACGATTGCTTCATCATTGTAGGGAAGCGCTATCACCAATGGATTGTTGCCAAGCCTCGCATCCTTGGCGCCCCATGCGGGCATGTTGGCTATTGTATTTGTCCATCCTATAAAAACAAAACCTGCTTTAGCAGCCCGCCAGCCGTAAGTTCCACCACGCATCCAGTGGTTCGTATTATTCAAGGCAACACAACCAATTCCATTTTGCTTCGCAAGTGCCATCACCGTTTCTGTAGCATGAATTGCGTTTAATATACCGGGGCCAAGATTACCATTCCATTGTTCTATGCCGCCGAATTTATTTTCCAGTGATGGTACTTCATTTATTTTTATAAAGCCATCTTTTACATATTGAACGAATCTTGGAAAACGGTTTACACCATGTGTGTAAACACCCTCCAAACTATTATCAGTAAAAACGGA
>JBDTMP010000291.1:0-6419 GCA_039934215.1 Ginsengibacter sp. | reverse complement strand
AACGCCCAACGATTTTTTGCTTAATTATAATCAGGCCGGCATAAAAAATCTGGCCGAAAGCAAGTTGAAACTGAAAGAAATAGAAAAAGAGGTAGATCGCCTTCCCTCAATTTTTAAAACTCCTTTTTTACTATTCTTTGAAGGATATAAATATCATGAAATCGCCGGAATTCTTAGTGAGCCCTTAGGCACAGTTAAGAGCCGTATTCATTTTGCCCGTAAGCTTTTAAAAAACCAGATTGACAGGTTTTAATATTTAAATATGTTGCAGTTACCGTTTATCATTTCAGCTAACTTTGAATCAAACATTTGAAAAAAGCAATCGTCATAGGAAGTGGTTTTTCAGGGTTATCCTCAGCATCATATCTGGCTAAATCGGGGTGGGATGTTACTGTAATTGAGAAGCATAATATCCCCGGCGGCCGGGCCAGGAAACTCGAAGCACAAGGTTTCGTTTTTGACATGGGTCCAAGCTGGTATTGGATGCCGGATGTTTTTGAAAGATATTTTGAAAATTTTGGAAAACAAAGATCAGATTATTATAGTCTGAAACGACTGGATCCTTCTTATAAAATTTTTTGGAAGGATGAAGAAATGAAAATTCCTGCTGATTATAATGACTTAAAAAATCTATTTGAAAAAACTGAAAAAGGAAGCGGAAAAAAACTGGATCAATATCTCAGCCAGGCGGAATACAAATATAAAATTGGAATTAATAAACTCGTTCAAAACCCCGGAAGGTCATGGATTGAATTTTTAGATTGGGATCTCATAAAAGGAGTTTTGAAACTTGATGTATTTTCTTCGATTAAAAATCATATTCAAAAAAAATTTAAGAACCCGAAGCTGAAACAATTGCTTGAATTTCCTGTTTTGTTCCTGGGGGCACTGCCGAAAGATACACCCGCTCTTTATAGCCTAATGAATTATGCAGACATAAAAGGTGGCACCTGGTATCCTGAAAAAGGGATGTATAGTGTAGTGAATGGCATGTATGAATTAGCGATGGAACTGGGCGTAACATTTAAGTTTAATGAAAATGTAACTTCGATAAACGTATCAGGTAAAAATGCAACAGGAGTTACTGCGAAAAATGTAAATGAGAATCCACAAATAAAAAACTATGAGGCTGATGTGATATTAGCCAGTGCAGATTATCACTTCGTAGAAAACGAGCTGATACCCCAAAAATACAGAAGCTATGATGAAACTTACTGGGACAAAAGAATTTTAGCCCCGGGTGGCTTACTATATTATATCGGGTTAAATAAAAGGCTTTCGGGCATTACACATCATTCTTTATTTTTCGATGTTGATTTTGACAACCATGGCAAAGAAATTTATGAAAGCAAAAAATGGCCCGGTGATCCATTGTTTTATGTAAGCGCAACATCAGTTACTGATGACACAACTGCGCCGGCCGGGTGTGAAAATCTATTTTTTTTAATACCTGTGGCCGCAGGCCTGTCGGGAGATGATGAAAAATTAAGAGAAAAATATTTTGAAAAAATTATAAGAAGATTTGAAAAAAGAATTGGCCAAAAAGTAAAAGAGCATATAATTTATAAAAGATCTTTTGGCCCGTCCGATTTTGTAAATGATTACAATGCGTATAAAGGAAATGCTTATGGACTTGCAAATACTTTAATGCAAACCGCAGTTTTAAAGCCGGCATGCAGGAGCAGAAAAATATCGAATCTTTTCTATGCAGGGCAATTTACAGTTCCAGGCCCTGGTGTTCCACCATCACTTATAAGTGGAGAAGTGGTGGCTAAAGAAGTTATTAAACATTTTGGCGCTTAAAATGTATTTTTATAGACGTGATTTTAAAAAATAATTGAAGATTTATGATGCAGCTATTTCACGATGTAAGTATGCACTGTAGTAAAATAACAACACAGAAATACAGCACTTCATTTTGCAGTGCTATCCGGCTTTTGCATAAAGACATGCGCACGCCCGTTTATAATATATACGGTTTTGTGAGATTTGCCGATGAAATAGTCGATACTTTTCATGATCACGACAAGGCCGAATTACTAGAAGAATTTAAAAAAGAAACCTACAATGCCATCGGCAGAAAAATAAGCCTCAATCCCATACTTCACAGCTTTCAGCTTACAGTACATGAATATCAAATTGATCTTAATTTAATTGATGCGTTTTTCGGTAGTATGGAATACGATCTTAATAAAAAGAATTATGATTACGAATCCTACAAAAATTATATTTATGGCAGCGCCGAAGTAGTTGGTTTAATGTGTTTATCTATTTTTTGTGAAAAAGATAATCATCAATATGAAAAATTAAAGCCATTCGCAAGGTCCCTTGGCGCTGCCTTTCAAAAGGTGAATTTTTTAAGAGACGTAAAATCCGATTTTCAACAACTTGAGCGTACTTATTTCCCTGATGTTGATTTTAGAAATTTCACTGCTGAAACAAAAAAGAATATAGAAAAAGATATTATGGATGATTTTGTAAATGCCTATAAAGGAATTATTGAATTGCCTCTCAAGGCGAGATTTGGGGTATATGTTGCGTATAAATATTATTTATCTCTTTTTAAAAAAATAAAACGTACACAGCCTGCAAAAATCATGGAGCAGCGTATAAGAATTCCAAATTATTCTAAGGCGTTTATCGTTGTAAGAGCAGGAGTAAAAAATCAACTTCATCTAATTTAATAATTTTTAATTGACAGATATATTGACTGAGGTAATATTGGTAAATGAGAAAGATGAGCAAACCGGAACCATGGAAAAAATGGAAGCTCATTTAAAAGGACTGTTGCACCGTGCCTTCAGTATTTTTATTTTTAATAGCAAGGGCGAGATCCTCCTGCAACAGCGTGCTTCTGGTAAATATCACAATGGAGGCTTGTGGACTAATACTTGTTGCAGCCATCCTGTTCCCGGTGAAAATGTTATAGCAGCGGCTAAACGCAGGCTGCTAGAAGAAATGGGATTCACAACAAATATTTCGCCGCTCTTTAATTTTACTTACAAGGCAACTTTCGATAATGGTTTAACAGAGTATGAATATGATCATGTCCTGACAGGCATTTACGATGGCATTGTAAAAACCAATGCAGCAGAAGTAAGTGATTATTGTTTTAAAACAATTGAAGATATTGAAGCATCATTAATAACACATCCTCAAAAATATACGGAATGGTTTAAGCTGGCTTTCCCCCGCATAAAATCATATCATTGGGAAAAATTCAGCATTGCTTAAAATATTCCAAGCTGGATTAAAAATGGAAATTTTTAAAATCTTATTTTTGTATTGAAATGCAAGTCATCTATTTTATTGCGATAATGCTGGGCACCTTTTTGACAATGGAAGGTATTACGTGGCTTACCCATAAGTTTGTTATGCATGGCTTTTTATGGTACTTACATGAAGACCATCATAAAAAAGGTTCAGGCTTTTTTGAAAAAAATGATGCCTTCTTTCTTATTTTTTCGATACCCAGTATTCTTTGTATTTTATTTGGCACTCTAAATAATAAGCCTTGGCTTGCCGCCATAGGCACCGGTATCGCAATGTATGGCTTCGCCTATTTTATTGTTCATGATGTAATTATTCATCAGCGGATAAAACTATTCACCCGTACTGATAATATATATGTTCGCAGCATAAGGTGGGCTCACAAAATGCATCACAAGCATTTGGATAAAGAAGATGGCGAAAGCTTTGGAATGCTGCTGGTAGCAAAAAAATATTGGGACAAAGTAAAAGCTGATAAAAAAAGAGCATTGGAAAATAAAATTAAAGCCGCCACTTTTCTTGCGGCAAATAATTAAAACAACATTCAGACTATTCTTCGATAATATTCCCTGATAAATTCGCTATTCTTTATTTATAATTATCTTCAATGGCTTAGTTAAAACCAACTCCGGTTTACATGCAGGCTACTCAATACGATTATATTTTTCTGGGTGCAGGTTGTTCCTCTCTTAGTATTGTTATGCGCATGATAAATTCAAAAAAATTTAGTGAGAAAAGAATACTTCTTGTAGATAAGGAAAGCAAAACAAAAAACGACCGCACCTGGTGCTTTTGGGAAAAGGAAAATGATTTTTTTGAAAGTATCGTGTTTAGAAAATGGGACCATCTTTCTTTTAAAAATGATGGGCAATCTATTCCGTTGGATATATATCCTTATCAATACAAGATGATAAAAGGAATTGACTTTTACAAGCATTGCCTTACCTGCATCCAATCCCAAAAAAATATTGATATTATTTCCGGTAATATTTCTTTTGAAAACGAGGGTAGCCTTGCTAAAATTAAAATTGATGATGAACCAATTTTATTGAATAAAGAAGCCATAATTTTTAATTCGATTTACCAGCCAGGTGAAAATCAAAAAGGCAAATTCTATTTACTGCAGCATTTCAAAGGTTGGGTTGTTGAAACCCCGGATGATTTTTTCAATACCACCGAAGCGGTACTTATGGATTTCAGGGTTAAACAGAAAAGTGGTACATCTTTCGTGTACATTTTACCGTTATCTTCTAACAAGGCTCTCGTTGAGTACACCTTGTTTACTGAAAATATTCTCACGCCGCCGGAATATGATATCGCTTTAAGAGGCTATTTAAAAAATTACATGGGCCTTGATAATTATAAAATCGTTGATGAAGAATTTGGAATTATTCCAATGACTAACGCCAGGTTTCCTGGTTATAAAAATCAGATGTATCACATAGGAACGGCTGGCGGGCAAACAAAGGCATCCACCGGCTATACTTTTAAATTTATACAAAAGCAGGCTGATCAAATTGTAAATGATTTATCGTCCGGGAAAACTTTAAAAAAAAATAATTTCAAAAACAGATTTTATTTTTACGACAGTACATTATTGCATATCCTTTCCAAAAAACTATTGGAAGGAAAGACAATTTTTTCGGCTCTGTTTGAAAAAAATAAAGCATCCACTGTTTTAAAGTTTCTTGACAGCGAGACCGGCATTTCCGAGGAATTGAAGCTCCTTAATACCCTACCAAAAAAAGTGTTTATTAAGGCGGGGTTAAAGGAATTTCTTAAAATGATTCTACAGTAGAATTTCTTAGAAAAGGCTCAAAAAGTTCTTCAGTTTCCTTCGTGGTCAAAACCTCATTTTTCCATAAATCCAATCCCCTTTTTCTCTGTAAATTCGTATAAATGGAAACTACCCTCGACATTCCTAAATATGTTTTAAATGAAGCCGAAGAAAAAAAAGATATTCTCCGGCATTACCGCGCATTATTACGAACCCTTAAACCAAAACTAAAACCTGGCGATAAGGAACTCGTAAGAACAGCTTTTGAAATAGCTGTAGAAGCCCATAAGACCATGCGCCGTAAAAGTGGTGAGCCATATATTTTACATCCTATTGCAGTGGCTATGATATGCGTTGAAGAAATAGGCCTCGGCGTACGCAGCACGATTTGCGCTCTTATGCATGACACTGTTGAGGATACGGATGTTACTCTTGAAGATGTGCAAAGAGAATTTGGAAGTGAGATTGCAAAAATAGTTGATGGCCTTACCAAAATTTCCACCGTGCTGGATGCCAACTCATCGAAGCAGGCAGAGAACTTTAAAAAAATATTGCTTACCCTCACCGATGATCCAAGAGTAATTTTAATTAAGCTGGCAGACAGGTTGCACAACATGCGCACCCTTGATAGCATGAAGCGCGAGAACCAGTTAAAAATTTCTTCTGAAACCGTTTATGTGTACGCACCCCTCGCCCACAGAATGGGCTTGTATAACATAAAAACTGAAATGGAAGATCTTGCCATGAAATACATGGAGCCCGACAGTTACCGCTACATCGCTGAAAAGCTGGACAACACGAAGAGAGAACGAACCAGGTATATTAATGATTTCATTCGGCCAATAAAAGAAAAGCTGCAACAGGGAAAATTTAATTTTGATATTTATGGCAGGCCAAAAAGTATTCATTCGATATGGAATAAAATGAAAAAGAAGGGCATTTCATTTGATGAAGTGTATGATTTATTCGCGATACGTGTGATTCTAAACTCGCCGCCTGAAAAGGAAAAAGAAGATTGCTGGAAAGTATATAGTATGGTAACAGACGAATACAGCCCCGCACCTGAGCGCTTGCGTGACTGGCTCAGTAATCCAAAAAGTAATGGATATGAAGCGTTGCATACAACCGTGATGGGGCCACAGGGTAAATGGGTTGAAGTTCAGATACGAACGAAAAGAATGAATGACATAGCAGAAAAAGGGCTTGCCGCTCACTGGAAATACAAGGAAGGCAGTAATGAAGAAAATCGTTTTGATAATTGGTTTCACCAGATAAGAGATATGCTTGCTAACCAGGATACCAACTCAATCGATTTTCTGCAGGATTTTAAAGTGTCATTTTTAGCAGAAGAAATTTATGTATATACGCCAAA
>JBDTMP010000290.1:0-2866 GCA_039934215.1 Ginsengibacter sp. | reverse complement strand
TTTAAGATAAACTGTGAACAAACCGGTATCAAAATTCGAAACTTTCCAGGACGGAACAAGTCCTGTCAATATCAGTTAAACTTAATGCATTGCTGAGGAACCAGCTTTCATACGCCGAAGGTGGCAAATAGATCCCATTGTTAAGCATGTGATGAAACAATTTATTAAACATAAGTATGTCGGCTTTCGAAGCAGTTTCGAAATCAATAACGTCGTGATTGCAAAAGTGTAAACTTATCATACTACCAAACCGATTAATGCGATGTGGTATATTTTTATTTCCTAATATTTTATGTATTTCGTTTTGGAGGTACCCGCTTTTCTCATCAAGCTCCGCGTATATTGAAGGATTATTTTTTAATTCAGTTAACATAGTAAACCCCGCGATCATTGCTATTGGATTGCCGCTTAATGTACCCGCCTGATAAACATTTCCCAGTGGGGCGATGTGTTGCATGATTTCTTTTTTCCCTCCAAATGCGCCAACGGGTAATCCGCCTCCAATTACTTTTCCATACGTTATTAGGTCAGCGCCTATATTTAGTCTTTCCTGCGCACCACCGGCTGCCAGCCTAAATCCTGTCATCACTTCATCGAAAATAAAAACAATGTTTTCTTCATCACAAATTTTTCTTAGACCTTCCAGAAATCCAGGCTTTGGCAAAATGCATCCCATATTACCACCAATAGGTTCAATAATAATTGCCGCGATTTCACCTTTATTTTCGCTGACTAAATTTTTAACCGCATTCAAATTATTATAAGGAGCGGTAAGTGTATCCATAGATACGCCGTAAGTTATGCCAGGCACCGTTTGAATATTTAGCGTAGCCACCCCGCTTCCTGCTTTTACTAAAAAACAATCTGCGTGGCCATGATAACAACCCTCAAATTTTATAAATTTATTTCGTCCGGTATATCCTCTTGCTAACCGAAGGGCGCTCATGCAAGCCTCTGTTCCACTGCTTACCATTCTTACAAGATCAATATTTGGCGCCATGCTTTTAATAAGCTCTGCCATTTCAATTTCTAACTCTGTGGGCGCACCAAAAGATGTAGAGTCTGCAGCTTTTTCCTGGATGGCTTTTACAACAGGTTCATAAGCATGGCCAAGTATCATAGGCCCCCATGAATTAATATAATCTATATATTGGTTCCCATCTTCATCATACAGGTAAGCTCCTTTTGCAGATTTAATAAATACGGGAGTTCCTCCTACACTTTTAAAAGCTCTCACCGGGGAATTTACGCCGCCCGGGATGGATTGCTGCGCACGGGAGAAAAGTTGTTGACTGCGATTTATATTCATAATTAAATTTTGTTATCGCTGGAAAAGAGTTGAAGAAAAGCAAAGAAATACTCCTATAGTATTAATTCAACTTCAGATACTATAGCTTTTTTAACATCCGTTTCAGTTTAGCGGGGTTTTGTCTGCAATCGAACACAGTTATTATTTCTATTTCATTTTTTTTAATACGATAATAGATAATATTTTGTTTTGATATTACATATTTTCTAATTTTCAGTCTTTTATTATAATACCCGAAGAGTCTTGGATTTATTAAGATTATATAGTAAAAGGTTGTTAGCTTTTGGAGGAATTCATCAACAACATTTTGCCCCCAATTTTTTTTCAGGTAAACAATAATATTTAAAATATCCTCTTTCGCCTGGGGGGAAATATTTACTGAATGTTGCTTACTACCTGCTGCCATAATCAGCATGTATTTCATTTAGAAAAGTGCCGAAATCAGTTCCTTCGCCTTTTTCTAATTGTGTTATGCCTTTGGATATTTTTTTTTCAAGTGCAGGCTCATCAACTTTTATATTAGTATATTTTTGTTGATTGAAAAGCGCTTGTAAAACTTGCCATGCTGACTGTAATTGGCTGGCATCCATTTTCTCAAGGCTTTTGTGAATTTTATTTTTTATACTTACTTCCGACATAATTTTTATTTGGTTAAAATTAAATCATCATTTTTAAATCAAGTAATCAACCTAATAATTTAACTGCGTCCTTCGCAAAATAAGTAGCGATCAAATCTGCTCCTGCTCTTTTAATAGAAGTTAAACTTTCAAGGATTGCCTTCTCTTCATTTACCCATCCCATTTTTGCGGCTGCTTTTATCATGGCATATTCACCGCTTACATGGTAGGCACTAACAGGTATGGTAACACTATTTTTTACTTCCCTTATTATATCAAGATAGGCCATGGCAGGTTTTACCATCACAATATCTGCGCCTTCATCTTCATCATCCTGGGCTTCTTTTACTGCTTCGATCCGATTAGCATAATCCATCTGATACGTTTTTTTATCACCAAATCCCGGCGCGGAATCCAAAGCGTCTCTGAAAGGCCCATAAAAACAAGAGGCATACTTTGCGCTGTAAGCCATGATGCCGGTTTTAATAAAATTATTTTGTTCCAATGCTTCGCGGATGGCTCCTATGCGGCCATCCATCATATCGCTTGGGGCTACGAAATCGGCACCTGCTTTTGCATGGCTAAGGCTCATTTTTACGAGTGCTTCCACTGTTGGGTCATTTACTATTTCACCGTTTTCCACAATGCCATCATGCCCGTAAGATGAATATGGATCAAGCGCAACGTCTGTCATAACCAGCATTCCAGGCACTGCGTTTTTAATAGCTTTTATACTACGCTGCATAAGCCCATTATCATTCCAGGCTTCTTTACCGGTATTGTCTTTTAGTTCATCCGGAGCCTTAATAAATAATAGAACACTTTTGATTCCTATGCTCCACAATTCTTCAATTTCCTTTAGTGTTCCATCGATTGAACGCCTATAGTATCCTGGCATGGAAGGGATTTCAAAAGCAATATTTTCACCTTCATCTATAAA
>JBDTMP010000289.1:0-2570 GCA_039934215.1 Ginsengibacter sp. | reverse complement strand
TTTTATGAATAGTTCAATGAAGAGATTGAAGGCGGCTTACATACTTTCCAATGATATCAAACTCTATATTTACCCTCATACCTTTTTGCAAAAATTGCATATTAGTGTGTTCATAAGTATAAGGGATAATGGCTACGCTAAATGTATTTACCCCAAGATTGAAAACCGTAAGGCTAATCCCATTTAAAGCAATGGATCCTTTTTCAATTACAAGACCTGCATACTTTTTATCGAATTCAAAAGTAAATTCATGACTGCCTTCAACATCTTTCGATAATATACATGTGGCGGTGCAATCTATATGACCCTGCACTATATGGCCATCAAGCCGGTCGTTCATTTTCATTGAGCGCTCAAGGTTGATGGATTCGCCCAGGTCCCAGTCGCCAATATTCGTTTTATCCTGGGTTTCCTTAATAGCGGTCACACTATATATATCCTGGTTAATGCCTTCCACTGTAAGGCAAACACCATTATGGCAAATGCTTTCATCCACTTTCATATCAGATGCGAGATTACTTTTTATAAAGAAGGTTTTATTGGATCCTTTTTCAGTAACTTTTTGCAAGATTCCCAATGACTCAATGATTCCGGTAAACATAGTGATGATTTGATTCTTTACTTTTTTTTAAGATTTATAGACTTACGGATATTTTAAATTTAAAATTTTACTTTATCTTCGCATTCCTAAAAAATAATAAAAGGAATATTTATGCTGATTATTGATTCAAAAGATTGCGAAAATATTGATAAAGCACTCAAAAAGTACAAGAAAAAATTTGAAAAAAGCCGCACGTTATTGCAGTTGCGTGAGCGCCAGGCTTTCACCAAGCCCTCAGTGAAGCGTAGGCATGAGGTTTTAAAAGCAGTTTACAAACAGCAAATAGACAGCGGCAAAATAGAAATTTAACCCCTTTTTAATATATTATACCGGATAGCTTAGGTTTCTTAACTTTACGCTACCGGTTTTTTTATGCCCGAAGCTGAAACATATCCCATACAGGAATTTCTAAATTACCTTACTTTTCAAAAGCGCTATTCCCGTCATACTATCATTTCTTATCAAAACGATCTTTCTTCATTTTTTGACTTTATAATAGTAGAATATAATTTCTTAAGCCTTCCGGAAATTTCACCTTCGATAGTGCGTTCATGGCTTGCTGTTCTAAAAGAAAATAAAAGCGCCCCAAAAACAATCAATCGCAAAATTTCATCACTAAAATCATTTTTTAAGTACCAGCTTAAAACGAAAAGAATTTCAGTGAGCCCCATGGCTGTTATTAATTCAGTTAAAATAAATAAAAGACTGCCTTCATTTATTGAAAAAAAAGATATCAATAATTTATTTCAAAATGTAGATTTTCCCGATACATGGGAGGGAAAAACCGGACACCTTATCCTGCGAATTTTTTATAGCACAGGTATAAGGCTGAGTGAACTTGTTAATCTAAAATCATCTCACATTGACAATAGTAATGCGATAATTAAAGTACTGGGCAAGGGTAATAAAGAGCGAATACTTCCTGTGAATAATAAGTTGCTTGCCGAAATTCAAGAGTATACTGCTAATAAAAAAGTTTTGCTACCGGATATTTCACCCGGGTTTCTGCTTGTAAATAAAAAAGGGAAGAAGTTGTACGCCAAATATGTTTATAGAGTTGTAGAGGAATATCTTGCAAAAGTATCCACCAATGAAAGGAAAAGCCCCCATGTTTTGCGACATACTTTTGCAACACATCTTACAAATAATGGCGCTGATATCAATGCGATTAAAGAGCTCCTGGGCCATTCCAGTTTAGCGTCAACGCAGATATATACGCATAATTCAATTGAAAAACTTAAGGATATTCATAAGCTTTCTCATCCTAAATCCTGATTGATGGCCGTAAAATTTTTTTTTGAAAAATGCGTTATGAAATGTAATTTCAATTACTCACTTGTTTTGCTTACTGTAAATAGAAAATAGCCAATGCTTTTTCAATTTTTACTTTCTTATTATTATTGTTCACTGCTAAAAATTATGATTACTATGAACGTAAACATTCAAACGCTGCATTTTGACGCAGACTCAAAGTTGGTTTCGTATATCGAAAAAAAAGTCTCGAAGCTTAGCCAGTTTCATGAGCGCATTACAAAAGTTGAAGTGTTTTTAAAACTGGATAATGTTGTACACAACATTAAAGATAAGGTCGCGGAGATCAAAGTTCATATTCCACGGCACGACTTTTTTGTAAAACATTCTTCAAAATCTTTTGAAGAAAGTTTTGATTTCGCTCTTGATTCTGTTATTACTCAAATAAAAAGAAAAAAAGAAAAGATGGCCGCCTGATTTTAAAATTTTCTAAATAAAGTCCCCCGAATCCGGGGGATTTTTCTTGGAAATAGGAACTCGTTATTCTATTAATATTATTCGATTCACGGCCTGATAAATCTATGAAGGATTGTTGTTTTTTATTCACTTTTATTTGTTGACATTTATAAAATCTGGTAGGGTATGTTTTGATAATAAATATTCTTTTCAAAATTTTTCCATTAAACATTTTCCATTACCTTTGCCTTCCCAAAAAATA
>JBDTMP010000288.1:0-4151 GCA_039934215.1 Ginsengibacter sp. | reverse complement strand
AGAAGCAGGGCATGAAAAGTATGATACTTGATCTTCGCGATAATGGAGGTGGCATTTTATGCCAGGCTACAGATATTGCTGATGAATTTTTAAGTGAAGACAAACTAATAACTTATACAGAAGGTGCGCACTCTCCAAAAAAAGAATACCGCTGTAGCAAAGAAGGAGTTTTTGAAAAAGGCAAGCTTGTTGTTCTTGCCAACGAAGGCACGGCCTCGGCAAGTGAAGTTTTGATGGGCGCTTTACAGGACTGGGACCGGGCGACGGTAATGGGAAGACGCAGCTTCGGCAAGGGCTTGGTACAGGAGCAATATGTGCTCAATGATGGCTCGGGGTTAAGACTTACAGTTGCCAGGTATTACACACCCCTGGGAAGGAGTATTCAAAAGTCGTATAAAAACGGAGTCGAAGAATATAATAAAGATCTTATGAACAGGTTTCATCATGGCGAAATGGCTTTTGCGGATTCAATAAAACATACAAACGAAAAAGAATACAAAACAAATTCAGGCAGGATTGTTTACGACGGTGGCGGAATTACTCCGGATATTTTTGTACCATACGATACACTTGGAATTGATAAAGAAATTACCCTGGCTTTAATAAGGGGCACGTTTAATAATTTTGTCTATCGAAATTACCTCGCACGTCAGCAGGAATTCAAGTCTTATAAATCTCCAAAAATTTTCCAGGAAAAATATAATGTGGACGATGCTACACTTGAAAATTTAAAAGATTACGCTCAAAAAGATTCTATCAATTTTGATCTTGCAGATGAAAAGGAAAGATCGCTGCTTCAAAAACAAATTAAGATAATGACAGCAAGACAGATCTGGCGCACGCAAGGTTTGTACGAAGTAAGCAATACGGAAGATGCGACAATAAATAAAGCACTGGACTTTATAAAAAATGGTTCGCCAGCGCACGCAAGTAAATAACCCGTCTGCCCTATTTTTTTTACCTTTATAACAAATAAATTTTTATGTGGTTGAATAGCATTTTAGATACCATTGGCAATACTCCTCTAATAAAACTAAATAAGATTACAAAAGATTTGCCATGCACCGTGCTTGCAAAAGTGGAATACTTTAATCCCGGAAATTCTATTAAAGACCGGATGGCACTTAAGATGCTGGAAGTTGCCGAGCAGGAAGGGAAAATAAAACCAGGTGGTACTATTATAGAGGGTACCTCCGGAAATACAGGAATGGGCCTTGCACTTGCAGCATGCGTGAAAGGATATAAATGCATCTTTACCACAACCGATAAGCAATCAAAAGAAAAAGCTGACATTTTAAAAGCTGTGGGCGCGGAGGTAATTGTGTGCCCAACAAACGTGGAACCCGATGATCCGAAATCTTATTATTCTGTTTCGAAAAGATTGGCTGAAGAGGTGCCTGATTCATGGTATGTAAATCAATATGACAACCTTGCTAACAGGCTTGCACATTACGAACAAACCGGCCCTGAAATATGGGAACAAACGGAAGGTAAGATAACCCATCTCGTTGTAGCGACCGGCACCGGCGGGACTATAGTAGGTACAGGCAAATATTTAAAAGAAAAAAATCCTGACATAAAAATTTGGGCAATAGATAGTTATGGCTCTCTTCTAAAAAAATACTTTGATACCGGTGAACTTGACGAAAATGAAGTGTACCCTTACATTAGTGAAGGGTTCGGCGAAGATTTTGTTCCCGCCAATTATGACATGCAATACATTGACGCATTTGTAAAAGTAACTGATAAAGACGGTGCAGTTATGGCGAGGCGTATCGCCAAAGAAGAAGGTTTGTTTTGTGGCTATAGCGCGGGCAGTTGTCTCCAGGGATTACTGCAATTAAAAAAAGATTTAAAGAAAGGAGACGTTGTGGTTTGTATTTTTCATGATCACGGTAGCAGGTATGTTGCAAAAATATACAACGACCAATGGATGATGGAAAGAGGCTTCCTCGAAGTGAAAACTTTTAAAGATCTTGTAAGCGGCAGGGGAACCAAAAAATTATTGACAATAAAGCCTGGCCAAACCGTGGCAGAAGCTATCGCCCTTATGAGGGAATACGATATTGAAAATCTACCGGTTAAAAATGGCGAAGGAATTATTGGCTCGCTGAGTGAAGGGGGTTTATTCAATAAAATATTAACCGATCCGGAAATTAAAGACCAAACTGTAGAATCCGTCATGGAAAACGAGTACCCTGTCGTTGCATTTGATACACCTGTAGAAAAACTGAGCAGGCTGATTTCCAAACAAAGCGGAGCAGTTTTGGGCAAAGACGAAACTGGTGATTACCACATTGTAACGAAGTATGATATTATCCAGAGTTTAGCCAAGTAGCGTTCAAATAGTTTATAAAATTATAAAATACTGATTATAATATTGTTAAGACAATTAATTATATTTCTTTTTTAATCGTTTTTAGCAGAATTACGATACCATCAACGTATTAACCGTAGCCCAATCGTAAACAAAATACGTTTCTACCCGTAATTTTCTATCATATAAGATTAAGCAGTAATGCTATTGTGTAACTATCTACATATCATATCTTTGTTCCAGAAGTTGATTGATGTTGATTTAAGCATTAATCAAAATATATCCAAAATATCCATTTGAAAAATTAAAGATCAGAATCTATCCAAATTCCTGAAAAATCACAAAAATCCAGTATCAGTCAACTTCTATTTTTTTTGAAACCATTTCTTTACTTTGGTAAAGAACAAAATATAAAAAGTCACAATTCCTATGAAAACCTCCGGAATCTATTGAAAAACCAAAATATTCCAGATTCTATTGAAAACCAAACCAAATCCATTAAAAACCAAAACGATCCAAAGTTCTATTGAAAACTATCTGATGAAATCATCACAAAATTCAATCCTTAAGAAACCTAATCTAAAACCAGGAAATAAATTTTCCTGGTAAGAGGAAACTCTTTTGAAAAGGTCCCCAAGGAGTCTGCTGACCGCAGACAAAAAAATTACTCCTGCAGAAATTCTCTGCGGGAGTTTTTATTTTCACCCCATAGAAACTTGAAAAATAACTATGAGTGTAAAGTCCTACGTTTTAAACTAATATCAGGTTTTGGCTACATTTGACTGAAGTAAATACTACGTTCTTTTAAAATGATTCTAAATACAGAGCAGATATTAAATCCATCTTATAATTTTCAAAGAATTATTTCTCTCGTTCCTTCTCTCACTGAATTAATGTACGACTTAGACCTTGATGAAGAAGTGATTGGTATTACAAAATTTTGTGTTCATCCTGTTAAGTGGCTCCGGTCCAAAACAAGAGTTGGGGGAACCAAAAATGTACATATTGAAATTATTCACAGGCTCAAGCCTGACTTAATAATTGCCAATAAAGAAGAAAACACAAGAGGACAGGTAGAAGAATTAGCCAAAGATTATAATATCCTCCTAACAGATATAAATAACCTGGATAGCGCATTACTATCAATATTCAGCATTGGAAAACTTGCCGGGAAAACAGAAAATTCAATACAAATTGTAAATGCTATCAGGGACAGGTTTAAAAAACTGAGCACTCAATTTCAAAATAAAACAAAGCATGAAGCCGCTTATCTAATCTGGCAAAAACCTTACATGGCAGCCGGAGGCAACACATATATAAATGACATGATGCAGTACTGCGGGCTTCGAAATATTTTTTCAGATATAGAAAGATATCCTGAAATCACTTTGAATGAAATAAGAAAGCGCGAATGCGGGATTATATTACTATCATCTGAGCCCTACCCTTTTAAAGAAAGACATGCCGATAGAATAAAAAATCTACTACCTGGGGTAAAAATAGTTTTGGCAGATGGGGAAATGTTTAGCTGGTATGGAAGCAGGTTATTAAAGGCTGCGGATTATTTTGAAACGTTCCCCTCAAAATTTATTAATGAAAATAGTTGATCGATTTCCTTAGCATACAATTATGTAACATCTGTTTAATTACTAAAAAAACGGGTTCTGATTCCATATTTAATTGCTATTGTGTTTTTCTCAATTTCATGTAGGTTTGCATACATTAAAAAAACAACCATCAATGGGATCAAAAAAAATTACAGACTTACTCGGCGATAACGCCGAAAATTTATTTAATCACAAATGCAAAATTGACAAATCAACTCTCACATTAC
>JBDTMP010000287.1:0-3623 GCA_039934215.1 Ginsengibacter sp. | reverse complement strand
AGTTATGATCTTCAGTAGCTGAAATCATTTGCAAAACCTCTTGTTTAAGAGAAGGCATATAATTTTTTTAATCAAAGTTATTTATTTTAAAGAATATAAATAGTTAACAGCCTACCACAATCGAATGATATTGATTGGAAAAATAAAAAATATTGAGATACATTTAAATTCATTATGCTCATCAACGATTTTGATTTTAAAGCAAATTATCAAAAAGCGCATCAGCGGGCCGACGACATGGTCCGTAATGAATTGTATTCACGTTTTGGATTATCAAAAGAAAGCCGCATTGAAAAAGCATTGTTAGGCTGTATGGGTGAACTGGCTTTTGAGCAAATGCTTATTATGAAAAATTATGCATACAAAGTTGACAGGGAAAATTATAAAGACCGTAATTCTGATGAATATGATTTTTTAATAAACGGTAAAAAGCTGGATACAAAAGTTGCAAAAAAATCGACCTCAAATCTTCCCAACGATAACTGGACGTACGGATACCCAAGCGAACAAAATCCTCTGTCAAAAGATTTTATTGTGGTTGGTTGGGTTGATTTTATAAACCAGGCTATAGGATTTTATGGGTGGATCACAGGGAATATGGTGAACAAATGCCCGGTAGTAAACGCAAACAGTTATAAAGGGTATAAATATTTAACACCCAATCATGAATTCAAATGGGGAGCGCTGAATAAAAATTTTGATCAATTGTTTCAAAGAATTTTTGAGAAATAAGCATTGATTCTAAAAATTTGAAATCGAATAAGAATTTTTTATTCTCCCCTTTTTAAAAAATCAGCAAGCTCGTCAATCTTATCTGTTCCTATTAAATCCACTCCCAGTTCCATTTGCAGTTTCCAGGAAGCTTGATTATCCGGCGCTGCCCAAAAGCGTATTGGTTTGCCAGCATGATGAACACTATCAATAACATGCTGAAGTAATTTTTTGTCTTTGGCATTAAGAATATTTTCTCCCTTCCATGCAGAATATTTTTCAAAAGAAAGGCTTACCTGTGCTACCCTTTTCCACTCTTCAGCATTGTGATGCAGTTTAAGATCATCATCGAAATAAATATAGCCGGGATAATTTTTATATTCAGCAGGCGGTGGTCTTTCACCACTTATTAAAATCGTTACCGGTTTTCCTGCGTCGCCTGGTGTAACTAAATAGTTTTTCAGCGGATCAATTTCCTTTAAAAGAATTTGCAAACTAAGCTGATAATTTTCTTTTATGTCAATCAGAAGTTTAAGATGGCGGTGTTTATCTTTTGCAAGTTCGTTTAGCAAAGGTTCAAGATATAAACTTTTTAAAGTGCGTTGTGGTTGAATGTCTTTCTTATTGTGCGAAACATACAGAATCCCGTCTACCGGATAAACATCTGCTTCAATGGAACCAAAGCCCGTATTGAATGCAGTATAAAAAGGCAGCGGATGCATGTAGTCATTATGCGCATGCGCATTAGATACCGTATATTTTTTTTGCTGCGCAAAAACATTGATCGAAACAATATTCAAACAAAGGATAAAAGCGATTAGTATTTTTTTCCGAAAAAAATTAAGATCTGATAAATTCATTTCTTATGCGGAGTTTTATTTATTTCTGTTAACAATTTATATATCGCAAGATTAAGTTGTTGAATTTCGTACAACTAAAGTAGAGGGAATTACCATACTTTCTTTTTTTAGATTAAAATTTGATTTTGCCAAAGTTTCAAATAAAAGTGTGGCAGCCGTTTTGCCCATTTCAAATGCAGGCTGAGTAATGGTTGTAAGCGATGGATTTAAAATAGAAGCCGTTTCAAGATTTGAAAAACAAACAATTTTTACATCCCGGGGTATTTTTAATTTCAGTGCAACACAAGCTTTGTACAATGGCGTAGTTAATTTTTCAACGGATGCTACAATCCCATTTGGGTTGTTTTTTTGCTGAAGTAAATTTTTAATTAAGGCATAGTTTTGTTTTGCATTGTTGCTACAAAGAATAATATTTTTTTTATCAGCTTTCAGATTATGATCTAAAAGAGCTTTGAAATATCCTTCCAGTCTTTTATTACTAATAGATAAACTTTTTGAAATACTGAGAAAAGCGATTTTATCACAGCCTTGCTGTATTAAATGTTCCGTGGCCTTGTAGCCACTTTCAAAATCATCAGTTGTAATTTTAGCTGTTTCTACTTCTTCGCAAACCCTGTCAAAAAAGATAAGCGGAATTCCGCTGGAGATCAAATCATTTACATGATCGCTTTTCGATGTTTCTCCTGATATCGACAGTAATACTCCATCTACTCTTCCCCCCTGGAATTCTTTTAAAATATTTTTTTCATTTTCAAAACTTTCATGCGTCAAACAAATGAGTACGTGATATCCTTTCTCCTTCGCTACAGATTCAATACCGTTAATTGCAAGCGAGAAAAAACTATCCGCTACTTCTGGTATTACTACGCCAATATTTTTGCTTCTTTTGCCACGTAAGCTGCTGGCGTAAGGGTTGGGAACATAATTAAGTCTTGCAGAGGCTTTGAGAACACGCTTCTTTGTTTTATCACTTATTTCATAGCTATCGTGTAATGCTTTTGAGATGGTAGAGACCGATAGTTTCAGTTCGCGGGCAAGTTCTTTAATATTAATGTTCTTCATTTTTAAATAGTAAAGGCATAGTGACCCTATCGATAAAGGTTAAACGTAAAATTTGCATATCATAATGTCCGGTTATTACTACGCAAACAGCAATAAAAGAAAACATAAAGTTCCGAAAACGGTTTCGTAAATAAAGCTAAGCCATTATACAAACAGCATAAAAAAAACCTTTACTTTGAATTGCGATTTGCATTAACCCCTCAAATTGAATGTTATGGCCACAACCCAGAACGGCTTCTCTTTAAAAGAAAAAAATCCCTTGGTGAGTATTGATGAGTGGGAAGATGATGTGTTGCAACGCTATCCCGAACCGGCAAGTATTGCATCAGCAAAAACAACTGAAGAATTTCGTAATTACGATGCGCCTGCCAGGGATACGGTAAAAGAATTTTATCGCCTGAATCATACTTATCAAACCTATGATTTCGTACAGGAAAAACGCAATAACTTTTTGAAGTTTGACAAAAAAGAAATGCCCCTGTGGGATGCTTTCCAGTTTTTAAATCAACTGGTAGATGATTCAGATCCTGATACCGATCTTGACCAGTTTCAGCACCTGTTGCAAACATCTGAAGCCATCCGCAGAGATGGCCATCCTGACTGGATGGTATTGGTAGGGCTAATGCATGATATGGGTAAGGTGCTTTGTTTATTTGGAGAGCCTCAATGGGCCGTGGTAGGCGATACATTCCCGGTAGGTTGTGCCTATTCTGACAAAATTGTTTACCCGGAATTTTTTAAAAATAATCCCGATTATTCTAATCCCGAATACCAGACCCAATACGGTATTTATAAAAAAGGTTGTGGCCTGCGCAACGTAAATATGTCTTGGGGACACGATGAATACGTTTACCAGATGCTAAAAGATCGCATACCAGAAAGTGGCTTGTATATGCTTCGCTATCACTCATTTTATGCATGGCACCGCGAAGGAGAATATGAATACCTGCTGGACGACCACGACAGGGAAATGCTAAAATGGGTAAAGCT
>JBDTMP010000286.1:0-1861 GCA_039934215.1 Ginsengibacter sp. | reverse complement strand
CCATTGACATTAATCCACGTTGTGTACTAAAATCTTTTTTGTTAGTTTTAAGGTGTGCAGATATATGATTAATATTCTCTGTAAGTAAAGCAACCTGTGCTTCAATCGAGCCGGTATTCTCGGCTTTCCCACCAAACTCAGCGAATGCTTTCGCTTTTTTTTCAGCTGTTAAATAAGACATTTTTTTGAATAGATTTATTAATTGGCTGCGAAGGTAATAATTAAATTTTAAAAATGAACTTACGTTGTTTGTGTATATCTAAAAATAAAGTTATCATGCAGTTTTCAATTAAAATCAATTTCAGATAAGGACACTGCATAAACGGCGGAACTACCATCGAAATACCTAAGTTTTGAAAGATCTAAAATTTAAAGCATATAAGGCAATAAAGACCAGCCCAAAAAAACTTGAAAATGCTGAAATGCCCACGGCAATCAGGTTATTACCATAAAGGTAGAAGGGCACTATAATTCCTAACACTACTCCGGCAATATATAAATAGAAGCCCGCTTTGCGCAACCTCCACATAAAGATTGCTCCCAATAGTGTAAAAATCCCGGAGGCGATCCCTCCAATTGCATTTTTTTTAATGGTAGCTTCTGTAAACATTTTACTAAATGACGCCATCATTTTTTCCCCAAATTCGGGTTTCTTCTTTCTACCAGTTTTATAAATAACTGAATCGCTCCTAACTGAAGAGTCGGTTGAAATTCTTTTACTTGCATAGGAAATCATTTTGGAAGACCGGGCGGCAGTGGCATATGCCCAGACATTAGTAAGTATGGCCCAACTGCTGCCAATGAAAGTAAGGATACAAAGAACACTCAGTAGAGTAGGCCTGGAAGCCGGCTCTTGTTCAAATTCAGACAAGTTTGATTCCATGCTTTTAAATTATTCTGACAATTTACATCTTTCGGAAATATCAGGAAATTTTTCATTTTAACCGGTTTGTTTAGGAAGGCGGAATGAAATTATTACATTTATATTTGAACATTTATAAATGACTATCTGCTTAACAGTTACCAATGATCTCACTTACGATCAGCGAATGATACGCATTTGCTCCTCACTTACGGTGGCAGGTCATACAGTGGAACTTATAGGCAGAAAATTGAAAACATCTATTGCGCTTTCCCAACGTCCATTTCTCCAAAAAAGAATAAAATGTTTTTTTGAAAAAGGAAAATTATTCTACATGGAATATAATTTCCGATTATTTTTTTATTTATTATTCAAAAAAACAAATTGCCTTTGCGCTATAGACCTTGATACAATTTTACCTGTCCTCTTTTGTTCCAAAATTAAAAATATAAAAAGGGTGTATGATGCCCATGAGCTTTTTTGTGAAATGAAAGAAATTATAGACCGCCCAAAAATTTATTATGTATGGAAAAAAATTGAACAATTTTCCGTGCCCAAATTTGTAAATGGCTATACAGTTAACCAGCCGATTGCCAGGGAATTTAAAAAAATGTATGATGTACATTATGCTGTTATCAGGAGTATCGCGACCAGGCAGGATTATGAGCCCGTAGTGAAAAAAAAAGAATTCATATTATACCAGGGCGCTGTAAATGAAGGCCGTAGTTTTGAAACATTAATTCCCGCAATGCAACTTGTAAATGCCATTTTGGTAATTGCGGGCGATGGTAATTTTTATAACCAGGCGAAAAAGCTTGTGAAAGAAAATGTGCTTGATGACAAGATTATTTTCAAGGGGCAGATTGAGCCCGATATTCTGAAGAATCTTACAAAAAAAGCCTCTATCGGAATTACACTCTTTGACGATAAAGCGCTTAGCAATTATTACTCACTCGCCAACAGATTCTTTGATTATATACAGGCGGGAATACCACAGCT
>JBDTMP010000285.1:0-9363 GCA_039934215.1 Ginsengibacter sp. | reverse complement strand
CTCAAGCGCATGTCCCATTTTTGTTTTTCGCACAGCCACGAAAGAAAAAAAATCCTTTACTTCTATCAGGCCGATATCTTCTTTTTTCAACTGCCCTTTGTGAGATAAAAACCCCACAATATCAATTTTATTCACCTTGTCTTTTTTTCCGGCGGCGATAAATAATGTTGACCATTTTGGTTTTTCAGGAATAACATCGCTTGCAGGCAATATTATTTTTTCTACATCGCCGCGAATGTAACCAGGCAATTCTTCATCATCATGCAAAATTAAAATTGCGGTGCCGCTTGCATCCATTCTTGCCGTTCTTCCATTTCGGTGCGTAAAGGCATCTTCAGTATGGGGTAAATGATAATGAATGATGTACCGGATGTTAGGAATGTCAAGCCCACGGGAAGCAAGATCAGTTGTTACCAAAACATTCGTTGTGCCATTTTTAAATTTAACCAAAGCGCTGTCCCGCTCCTGCTGCTCCATTCCTCCATGATAAAATTCATTATTAATTCCCTTTTGAGTAAGCAATGCACTTGTGCGCTCAACTGCTTCCCTGTGATTACAAAATACTATAGAAGACCGGTTGCCCAGGAAACATATTAGTCTAAACAATGTTTCCGCCTTATCCTTATCAGGCGATAAAACCGTTTTAATAGCAAGTCCTTCCGTTTCCTCACCGTTTAAAAAATTTAGCTTTACCGGATTATTTACACCAATGAAGGAAGGGATTTCCACCGCTTCAGTCGCAGAGGTTAATATCCTTTTTTTTAAATGCTTCAAGGAATCAACAATGAAAGACATCTCTTCGAGAAAGCCAAGTTCCAGCGATTTATCAAATTCATCAAGCACCAATACTTCAATAGCATCCAAGGTAATATTTGCTCTTCGTATATGATCTGCAAGCCTGCCCGGCGTGCCTATGATGAGGGCTGGGGGCTCTACAAGATTATTTTCTTCAGTCTCGCGTTTATGACCACCGTAGCAACTGGTAACTTTATATTCCGTGCCCATTTTTTTAAAAACCTGTTCTATCTGTACGGCCAGCTCCCGTGAAGGAACCACTATAAGCGCCTGCGTATTTTTATTGGTAGGATCCAGCAATTGCAATATTGGCAAAAGAAATGCAATGGTTTTTCCCGAGCCAGTTGAAGAAAGTAAAATTACATCCGCATTTTTTTCATTAGCCTCCACTGCCGCATTTTGCATTTCGTTGAGCTCATCAATTTGCAGGTTGCGAAGTATTTGTTCAGTAGAATATTTTTTTGTTTTCATTCCGGCAAAAGTAAGCATGTTTATATAGTGATCGTTTTAATACAAAACATTAAGCGCATATTTTGAATAAACGATCAAGATTCTTTTAGTAAACGAGGGAAGTTTATTTGAGGTTCCCAATGGAAGAAAATTTGAAAAAATCTTCCAAAACAATTTTTTTCAAATTACTGGTGCAATTTTCTTACAAAACCAGCCTCAGAATAATTTACATGCTGCCTTACATTGCTGCAATTAAATTTATATTTGAAGAGCAAAGAAAGTATTCAGGCAAACTGCCGTAAGAAGAAAAGGTGATCAATGCAAAACTACTTCAAAAAAAATAATCCTCGGGGATTACAGTTGGGATAAGGTTTTATATTTTCTCACCTCCGTAAAAGTTCTCCATGAAAAAACAAATGGCCGGTTATAAAAAATATTTTATTAAAACTATTAAAGAAAATTTTCCAAAGGAGTCTGATAAAATAATTGCTAACACAAACAATCATTTCAAAAATATTTCAATTGATGTAAATTTTGCCGCAACTTCAAAAAACCCTTTGGACAAAAGACTCGACTTCAGCGCTTATTTTTTAGCACTTATTAAAACACTGGACGAAAAAGGTGAAACTTTTGAAACAATAAATAAAGTTTGCCTTGAAGTAGTAACTGAATTTGTCAGGCCAAAAAATAAAATTCAGAAAATATTTAAAAGGCTCCCGCCAAAATTTGCTAACACGTGGCTCGCAAATATTGTAGTAAAATTATTAAATAAGAAAGTAAGTCAAAACACCAACCCTGATGGTTTTTTGGCAAACATTATAACAGACAAACAAGAAACGTTTGGGTTTGGTTACGGCTTTGACATTTTGGAATGCGGGATTTGCAAACTTTTCAAAAAACATAACTACCAAAAATATTCTTCCATACTTTGTGAAGTCGATAAAATTACTTCGGGTCTGGCTGGGCTGGAACTTATACGAACCGGCACCATTGCAGGAGGCGCCATGAAATGTGATTTTAGATTTAAAAAGAAAACTGAAATCAATCCATCTGTTTAAAGAATGGTGGTTGAGGAACCAAATATTTAAGAGCCGCCACTGCAGACGAATCAAGCAACTATTACAACTAATTTCTTTGGAACAATGTATATTGCTCAGGAATACCATTGCGATGTCGTTGGATTTCTGTCCGCAGGTAGTCGCAGGTATAAAATTGAACAATGTTCTCTTGAGTTTAAAAGTATCTTACCAATTTTGCTGCTTGAGTTTAAAATGGCACTAAAAATAATGTTTGTGTCAACTATAATTTTCACTTTACAAGTTTCTTTCTGTTTTTAGCCCACCATTTAGAATTCATCTCCCTGGCAAGTTTATCTCCTTTTTTTGGTCAACATTAAAAGTGGAAGTTAATTCCTTGTAACGTGCATAATTTAAACAGTCTTGCAAATCTTTTGTATGTATTGAGGCTGGCAGCGGAATGATTACTTCATGTTGAAAATTAAAACGTTCTTCATTTTTCCAGGCCTATTTTTCTGAGCATTGCATTAAATCGCGGATCATTTCTAAGCGGGCTCATTTTAGGATCAATCTTCAGGCTGCATAGAGATTCTTCGTGGTATTGGTAACTTTTATCAAGCCATATAAAAGCAGTATCGATTTCATCAAAGGCTGTATAAATCTGGGCCATTCCGCGATAATCATTAGCTCCAAGTTTTTTGCCTGCTTCCATTTTTGATAATATTTTTTCAGCTTCTTCTCTTCGCCCCGAGGCGGCATAAATTTCAGCCAGGGAAACATCAGTTTTTATCTTGTTGCCTGTAAGTTTACCCCAGCGCCCGTTTTCGGCAATAGCCTTGTCGTACATTTTCATACCCTGGTACGCGAGTGATAAAAGGCGGTACACCGGCGCAAAGTTTGCATCAATTTCAAGAGTCATATTAGCCATGTCGATGGCTTTATTATATTGCCCTGTGTAATAATAAAATATTCCCTTATCCTTCAATATTCCCTGTGAAACCGGGTCGAGTTCAATAGCAAGCGATATCTCCTGAAATGCTTCCTCAGTGCTCCCTACGAACAATAACAATTCTGCATACCAGTGATGGCCGTTGGCATATTTAGGGCTCAGTTCTATGCCAAGCTTAAATTCTTTTTCTGCATTTTTCCAATCCCATTCGTTCAACATAAGAGAAATAGCGAGTGATATACGAGCTTCACCGAGGCGGGTATCGATTGCCAGCGCCTTGTTTACCGCTGCCATTTGTTTGGGGTACAGGGTCCGTCGTGAAATATTAGTGAATTCACCCATTAGGCTATAGGTGTCAGCGAGGCCGGCCCATGCCAGTGCATAATCAGGATCTTTCTCAAGTGCTTTTTCAAAATAACTGATGGCAGATTTAAGGCCTTCTTCATTTCTTTGTTTCCAGAAATGACGGCCCTTAAGATAAAGCTGGTACGCTTCGGAGTCATCAGTATAACGCTTTCCAAGTATTACCTGCTCATCCCTTGTAAGCTGTATCCTTAATGCTTCTACAATCTTTTCTGATACCATCTCCTGTATATCAAAAATATCGTCTACGGTTCCGCGATAGGTTTCAGCCCATAAATGAACGTCTGTATTAGCGTCTAAAAACTGGGCGGTGATCCTTAAATTGTCGCCGTGTTTTCTTACACTTCCTTCCATAACGTAATTGACGCTTGTTTCCGATCCTATTGTTTTAATATCTTTTTTCGTACCCTTATATTGCATTGAAGTCGTTCGGGAGACTACCCGCATTCCACTTAGCTTTGATAAATTAGTGATCAGCTCTTCAGTAAGGCCATCGCTAAAATATTCCTGCTCAGGATCGTTACTCATATTCACAAAGGGCAATACAACCACCGATCTTTCTATGGGTTTATTTTCTATAATCTTTTTTCCCTTGCCTTTGAGATTGTTCTTATCGGGAATAATAATTCCTTCGTTGCTGATCGCAAAAATCTCTACCGGTTCCTTTACATTTTTGAGAATAAATTTTCCTAAAGAAACCGCACTGATATCGTTTTGGTTTTTAATATCATCATAAACTCTACCTGAAATAAAGATGCTGCCCGGCGTAGCGAATGATTCCATTCTTGATGCAATATTTACTCCATCACCGTAAATATTATTGTCTTCCAGAATCACATCCCCGGTATGCATGCCGATACGAAGCGGTACTACCGGTACTTTTTGCATTTCCATCTGCAACCCAATAGCAGCCCTTACCGCTTCAATAGTACTCGTGAACCAGCACAGCGCACCATCTCCCTTAAACTCTAGTATGCGCCCATGTTCCAGGTCTGTCTGCTCTTCCAGCTTTTGCCGAAACTTGCCGCGAAGTTGCATGGCAAGCGCTTCATCTTCCTGCATGATTGTAGTAAAACCGGCAATGTCGCTAAACATGATGGCAGCGAGCTGACGCGATAAAGACATAATAAAAAGTATATGAATGAAGATAACAAAAAGATGAATGCAGGAATTCTTTTACGGCCGGCTTATTATATCAAGTAATATTCCCGCTCTAAATTCTTTAAAATTATTAATTACCAGTGCCGGCGATAGAGTATTTATTTATTTTCTCCCGGCTCTTATAAAAACCGGGAATGACACTTCTTTCTTTACATTATTTCCCCACAGTTTTTTAAGCTTTTCGAGAACCGTATTTACCGGATTTTCCTCATGTACTTTTATATAATGTTGCACTGCAGACCATGTATTTAAAAATCCTGCTACCGCATCGGGTTCCCAATCATACTTGATGCATAAAGCAGGTGCCTTAATTTCCTCAAATGGAAAAGGGATTGTCTCATAATTTGCATCAACATATTTTCTTTCCACATCCCAATAGGGGCCTGTAATATTTTTATAAAAATCTGTAATGATTGCATCTGCCTCTTTATCAATTTGCAAAAGCCCATATCCAAATACCGCTATACAGCCTCCTGGCTTTAGGGCCCTGTTTACTTCTTTATAAAAATTTTCAAAATCAAACCAATGTATTGCCTGCCCAACAGTTACCAAATCAAACATATTTTTTGTAAAAAAAGTTTCTTCCGCATTTACTTTAGAATAATGAATATTTTCTTTCCTCACAGCGTTTGCGATTTGACTGGCGCTTATGTCTGTTGCATATACATCATCAAAATATTCCGACAATTGTACCGCCACCTGGCCGTTGCCTGTACCACAATCCCACGCGGCCTTTTTCTCAGTAATTAATGAAAATAAAAAATCATATAATTCAGAAGGGTATCCCGGGCGAAACTTCGCATATAAATCCGCTTGTTTTGAAAAGTTATCTTTCATAAAATATTTTTAAAGAATCAGATTTTAAAATTACTACAAACCTTCGGCCCGCTTCAGGGAACTTAAAGCGTTGTGATAGCTGAGAATGCATCCTTAAAATATAAACAATCATCTATCTTTATAATAGTTTAAAACTATGACCAGAGAAGAAAAATTTATGATGAAAGCTATCATGCTTTCTCAAAGAGGAATAGATACGAATGAGGGTGGCCCATTTGGATGTGTTATTGTAAAAGATGATAAAATAATCGGGCGTGGCAACAATAAAGTTGTCGCTAACATGGATCCCACCGCACATGCGGAAATTGTTGCGATACGGCAAGCCTGCAGGCATCTTGGCTCGTTTCAATTAAATGATTGCGAAATATACTCTTCCTGTGAACCGTGCCCCATGTGCCTTGGTGCAATTTACTGGGCCCGCCCAAAAATTATATATTATGCAAATACCCGGGAAGATGCCGCATCGATAGGATTTGATGATTCCTTAATTTACTCAGAGATGAAAGCGGAACTTGCCAACAGAAAAATACCAGTTGTAAATATTGGCAGGATTGATGCAGCAAAAGTATTTCAAAACTGGGCGGAGAAAAATGATAAAACTTCATATTAATTTAATTTTCAAATATAACTAACCGCCCAGCTTCGGTTTCATTAATTGAGAACAGATTTCCACAAACAGATTCCACGTTCACATAACAATAATTAATTTATTTAAACATGTCAAATTGCAATTTTGCTATACCATTTTCAGGAGATACATCCTTAATCGTTGCTAAAGCAAGATCGGCTGTTGAAGCCCAGAATGGTCTATTTAATGGAGATACAATGTCGGGAGACTTTGAAGTAACTGTTCTTTCCAATACAATCAAAGGAAATTATAATGTGATGGGGCAGCTCATGAATATTACAATATTCGATAAGCCATTTTTTGTACCGTGCAGTACTATAGAGGGCTTTTTACGTAGTAAAATTTCATAATTTCTTTCTGGTATTCTATACTGATTCACCAGTTTTAGACAAGACCGAATGAACTTTTCTTATAAGATCGTTTACTTCAAATGGTTTTGCAATAAAATCGTCTGCCCCATATTCATAAATGGCAGTTTCAGCAACTCTCGGATATGCAGAAAATATTAAAACTGGTATGTGCCTTGTCGCGAAATTAGACTTAAGCTTTTGGCACACTTCAAATCCATCAACACCCGCGAGAAAAACATCTAATAAGATCAATTGGGGTTCACATTTTTTTATATCATTTTCAGCCAATTCCCAATCTGAATAAACCGATACATTAAACCCTCTTTTTATTAGTAAAGATTTTACCACCTTCAAAAGGTCTTTATCATCATCTATTACAAATATTCTCGGCATAAAATCACATGCACAAAAAGTGTGCAGATTATTTTAATGAGCATAAACATTCACATAAAATTTCGCCTTTAGATAACGGCAAACAGTGAATGCTTACCGGTAATTTATTTTGGCCGGCAATAGCTGAAGACTAAGGATATTTTTTTTTGAATAGCAATGAGAATTTTAAATATTGACGATGCCATTCCTGATTGCATACATAACGAGGCCTACCCTTGTTCTAACATTAAGTTGTTTGAAAAGATCGTCGCGATAACCGTCAACTGTTCTGGGGCTCAAAAACATTTTTTCAGCGATTTCTTTATAGGTCAATTCAGTGCAAATCAATTTTAAAAATACTATTTCACGTTCGTTTAGTTGGATCACGTTCTTCACTTCCGCATCTTCTTCGTCGAGCGAATTTATTGTATGAATAAGTTTCCCGGTTACCATTTCAGAATAGTAAAACCCTTTCGAAACAACCGCACCCAACGCTGATTTAAATTCAGAAGGATCACAGTCTTTTAAAATATATCCTTTGGCGCCGGCCTTGAACATTCTTATCACTGCATTTTCATTATCGTACATTGATAAAGCAAGCACCTTTATCGTGGGATGATTTTTTTTGAGCCAAAGGCAGGTTTCATAACCATCCATTGCCGGCATGTTTATATCCAGTAGTACAACCTGGGGTAAGTTTTTGGGCTTTAGCTTGTTGATGAAATCCCTGCCATTATCCGCCTCGAATAAAATATTATAATCTCCGAAACTTTTTATGAGACCCGCAAGGCCGTTGCGAAGTAAGCTATGATCATCAACTAATACAACATCTGCTTTCAAACCCATACTTATTTTCTTAAAGGTAAATCAATAGCTATGGTGGTTCCTTTTCCTTCCGCACTTATAATCCTGAAATCGGCACCTATGAGTCCCGCACGGTTTGCAATATTCTTAATTCCCAATCCTCTCTTAACATCATGTCCCTGGCCTCGCACCGGTGATGTATCAAATCCAATTCCATTGTCAGATATGTGCATGATAAAATTAGCCGAATTATAATTGATCTTCATATTTATCTCTGACGCTTTTGAATGCTTCAGAACATTATTCAAAGCCTCCTGGAAAATTCTAAAAAGAATAAGTTCATGTTTATCCGGCAACCTTTGATAGGCTCCTTCTTTTATTAAAAGAGTTTGATACCTGCCGGTTTTTTTTACGAGTTCCAGTTCATATTCTATTGATTTTACAAGACCCATTTCTACGATAGAATCTGCATTGAGGCTGGTTGAAAGATCCCGAAGATCTTGTATCGCCTGCCCTACCAATCGTGACGAACTGCTTATTTTTTCCATCAACATTTCCTTATCATTACAATCCATTGTATTGATTGTAATTTTTGCAAGGCTCAGCACCTGGCCTATGTTGTCGTGAATTTCCTGAGAAATATTTTTAAAAGTCTGTTCCTGGATTTCCAGTTTGCTTTCTAATATTTCTTTATCAAATTTTACCTGCAGTTGTTCTCTATCGCTCAGGTATTGCAATTGCTTTTTCTGGTATACAAGTACAAGCAGTACAATACCGATAGCAACTATAATAAGAAATATTGTAAACAAAAAAATGGTAGCAAGCTCCGGGTCTATTCCTTTTTGTGATATTTTATCCATAAGTTTCCGGTTAATGCAATAAGTGCGCTGGCAAACAAAATAATATTTTGAAAAGCCCAAATAATAGCCCTCTGGGATTCATTTTTATCTTTGTAAAACAAAATAATAAAAAATGCTCCTAAGAAATAAATCAAATAACCTGATATAAGCCAGAAATCAAATTCGTGCAAAATGTTTACTTCGTTAACATTTCTTAGTAACTGATCGAAGTAAAAAAGACAATAAATAACGACACTTATGTAGCAGGTAGCTGTTACATAATTATTATAAGTATCGTTAAACTGACCCAATACGATATCATACTCTATAAATAAAAACAGGTTTAATACAAATAGAAAAGCTACCGCGTATTTTTTGATTCTTCCGATTAGTATATTATAAAAGTAGTATGAAAAAGTGCAGATGGTTATAAAAAAAAATAAATTGTATAAGAAATTATTATCGCCCATCGTTTTTACAAAGCTTAAAAAACTAGCGTAATAAGTAAGAGTAACGGCAAGCAAATAATAAACAAACAGAACCTTTCTTTTTATTGACTTATTATTAGTAATAGCTATCAGAAACAAAAAAGTGTAAAGCAGGTAAGAGATTGGCTCCAAAAAGTTTTTTAAAAAGTCCATCCAATATTAATTAATAGTTTTAGCCTTCGTCAATTATATTCTCATGTTTTGGAATCACTTTCACAAACGACAACGCCTTGTGGCATTAGAACCGAAACGCTATTTGCATTTTACAAAACTCAAATGCTAATCTCTTGACATTGCATTATACAAAGCCG
>JBDTMP010000284.1:0-2870 GCA_039934215.1 Ginsengibacter sp. | reverse complement strand
GGTGGCCCAACTCCTGTTGAGTTTTTAAATATTACAGCACGCCAGAAGGGTAGCGGTGTAAGTGTTGATTGGTCAACATCACAGGAATTTAACAGCAGTTCTTTCGAGATTGAAAAAAGTATCGATGGAAATAATAACTGGTCTTTCGTAGGTACTGTGAGAGCCGCCGGCAATAGTGCGGTGGTAAGAAATTACAATGCATACGACCCAAGACCTTATTCAGGATTTAATTTCTATCGCATCAAGCAAATTGACAAAGATGGTAAGTTTAAATATTCTAAAACTGTAAATGTTAAGATCAATACTTCTAAAACAGGAGTTTCAGTATTGGCTAATCCATTCCATAACGCTCTTACAGTTGACTTCTTCAGCTCTAAAGATGAAGTTATAAAGGCAAGACTTATTGATATTACCGGTAAGCAGGTAGCAGTTGAAAAATGGTCAATCAGCACCGGAAATACAAGAAAAGATTTCTCTAACGTAAGCGGCCTTCAACAGGGAATGTATATTCTTACTGTTTCAAATTCAGGGGGAGAAATTCTTTATAATAATAAAGTTATTAAGCAATAAAATATTACACATGCATCTTGAGAAAAGGAAGCCGCCATGGTTTCCTTTTTCTTTTTAATAAATTTCCCAATTAATATCTCCCGTTTTTATATGGTGTATGAGGCTACGGATTTTACCGATATTTACAATCATGAAAGCTGCATCAATAAGTGAGATTAAAAGAGAACTCGAAGAAAAAAAGAATTCCGAGTTAGCAGAGTATTGCCTTCGTCTTTCAAAATTTAAAAAGGAAAATAAAGAGTTGCTCAGTTTTCTTCTTTTTGAAGCCGATGATATCACTTCCCATGTAGAAAATATAAAAAAGGAAATAATAATCTCATTTGAAGAAATAAACAATACGCATATTTATTATGTAAAAAAATCTATTCGTAAAATTCTTAGGCAGGTAAATAAACACGTTCGAATTATGGGTTCAAAACATTCCGAAGCTGAGTTACTTATTCAGTTCTGTAATTGTTTAAAGACCTTTCCGGGATCGTTGCTTAAAAATAAACAGGTTGCGAAAATCTATGAAAGCCAGCTTTCTAAAATATCGAAGGCGATATCTTCTTTACATCCGGATCTTCAATATGATTTAAGCAAACAACTTTAAACGAAAGCTGAAAAGCAACGGAAAACTTTATCCCCGTACGTAACCAAGATCAGGTAATATCTCTATAACTTGAAAAATACTTTTTTCCTGTAAAGAAAATAGCACATATACCATTCAAGGGCAAATATTGTGAGCGAGGTAATTATCAATCTGAGCATTTCGGGGATTGACATAAAGCCCATTAATCCGTTTGTAATATCGCCAACATATTCATTAAACCATCGGCTGCCAACAATTTCAAAAAACAAATAAATAAATAATGAGTTCATGCCTACAATGGTAAAAAAGGCAAGCTTCTTTTTATGATCCTTAATATCGATCCACCAGTAAATAAGCGCTAATGCCAATAAACACCAGCCTAAAGATGCAAGTGTAAATGAAGTAGTAGCAATTCTTTTAATGATGGGTGTAATGTGTATGATGTCAAGCAGGAACCCAGCAGCTAAAGTAATCACTCCCCAGATAAGTAACCATTTGACCTTTCTTGTTTGTAATAATATTTTACCCGCCATCGCGCCTGCAATCGTATGAACGGCTGTAGGTATGCAGTTTATTGCCACCCAGCCACCAGAATTTATTTTATTCATCAGAATTAAATCCATGAAATTTCCAAAATTGTGCTGATCAACAAACGGCTGATTAAAACCAGGGACATTTGTAAACCGGTATAAAGCTTCCGTAAGCAGAAGTAAAAAAATACAAAAGATAGTTTGCGCAATATAAGACCACCGAAATATTAAAAAGGTCACTAATGTAGTAAACGATAATTGGGTAAGAACGTCCCACAGCTCAAAGGATAAGCTGCCATCTCTTTGTACTGCATAATCTAAAACACCAAAGAAAAAAAGCAGGAGGCTACGTTTGAAAACTTTTTTGAGTGAGTGCTCCCAGCTAATTCCTTTCAGGCGTTGCTTTTCTAACGAAAGCGCCATGGCTGTGCCGGCAATAAACATAAAACCGGGCTGAATAAGATCCCAAAAACGAAGGCCATTCCACGGATGATGAAAAAATTGTTGCATGAAAGAATTAAAAAAAGAATCTCCGGATGCTTTTGCAAGATGCTCATAGAGGCCGGTACTTTCCAATGCAAGAAATACCATAATTAAGCCACGCATGAAGTCAAGAGATACCAAACGGTTTGAACTGGCTGGAATTTTTTCGGCAGTTGTTAAGGTCATGATTTATTTAAAGTGAATTTTTACCTATCCATTTCATCCGGTCATTGCAAAATATTGCGCAGTTGCAAATATTGAAGCAGCATAATTGTTTTCGCATCCATAATTTTCCCGGTTTCAATCATGCGTACTGCATCAATGAATTTTATTTCCAATACTTCAATATTTTCCTGCTCGTGCGCAACGCCGCCGCCATTGTTCACTTTCATATCGCTTCCATATTCTGCGATGAAAAAATATAAAATTTCTGTAACAGAGCCTGGCGACATATAAGATTCAAACACTTTTGTAATCTTATTAATTTTGTAACCGGTTTCCTCTTCTGTTTCCCTTTTTATACCTTCCTCGGGCGATTCATCATCAAGCAAGCCTGCACAGGCCTCAATAAGCATTCCCGTAGTGTTGCCATTAAGAAATGTTGCGAGCCTGAATTGCTTTGTAAGGATCACGGTTTTTTGTTTCCTGTTATATAATAAAATGACAGCGCCATTGCCCCGGTCGTAAACTTCTCTTTTTTGTGTTTCCCATTTTCC
>JBDTMP010000283.1:0-4144 GCA_039934215.1 Ginsengibacter sp. | reverse complement strand
AAAAGTTTTTTAAATGGCCTAAATAAATAAAATGGTTATTATCGCCCCTGTAGAAACTCGGTGACTCAGATGCTGCCGCAGTTGCCTGGAAAACAAATTCCTGGTAAAAAGATTTGGCGGGAGTCAACCAGCTTAATGAAGCGCCTTCATCATTTAATCCCTCCTCACCAAAATAATTTACGTATGCAACAGGCAAATCAATAAAAGGTAAAGCATGTGGATGAATAGGATTTATACGTCCAACAGCTTCCCTGAATTTTCCAACTTTTAATTGAAGTTTCGCAGGGAGAGAGAGAGTGGTAAGGTAACCTTCCTCCACTTCAATACCATACTTATGAGTGATGGCATCTCTCGATAAAGAAAGAAAAAAATCTGCCCGTATGTAAGGATCAACAATAGATTGAAACGATACTTCAGTCTCATTTAGATAAGCGTCCAGGTTTTTTTTACCCTTACTCAGATACGATGCCCTGAAGTCTGCAACCACTCCAATATCAGGATTAGCAGAAATGGCAGAACGTGTTGTTTGCGGGGCAGGTTGTTGGTTTGTGCCAAGCATCTGCTCTTCTATTTCTTTAAGCAGGGTTGAATCAGTGGCGGTACTGTCCACTTGTGAAAATAATTGCAGGCTTACTAACATTGCCGGTACTAAAAAAATAAGGGATTTAATCAGTCTGTTTTCCCCAATACTTTTAAAAAATATTGTGTTATTTATTTTCATTTTGGAATTGAATTAAGAATAATTTATTTTTAAATCTTACTACTAAATTGATTTAAAGCAATCAAATAACCGTTATGCAGAAAAGCAGAGAATCGTTTTCAGGCATACAGTCAGGCTACAAAAGGAGGGCCTCTTAATTCAAAATAGAAATCAGTAATCGTATAAAAAATTGTGTCGCTGGTTGGATTATTAATAAAAGATAATTCAGGTATATTAGCCAATACAGGTTGCAACTGTAGTGTGAAAGGAGATTCAACAACCAGGTTATCGCATTGACAATTAAAAACTGATACAGATAAAACGGGAGTATTTGAAGGCCTTGTATTTTTTGCATGATCATCTTTATGATCTGCAAAAATTGAGTGAAGAACTTTTGTTGGAGTTATGCTAAAGGCAAAAATCAACGTAAAGCAAGCAGCGAATAATCTTCTTATATAAATATTTTGTTTCAAATAAAAATTTATAATACCGCGTGGCAAATATAGATTAAAAGGTAATGAAAATATTTCCACTACCCTTTTTGAAATTCATACGCTTATTGTAATACCATAAACCTCTTCCCGGAACTTAAAAGATATTTAATAACAATCACCCAGGCTTACCTGAAATTCAGTGGCACATTTATTTTAAAACTTATATTGCTACCCATGTTATAGATGCCGTCATGACCGGTAAAGTTGCCAGGATAGTCTTCAAAATATTTTAACCTGTTTAAGTGTGATTGATAAGCTACATTAAATATATTATTAGCAATAAGATGGAAGGTCAATATCGTATTGCCCTTTTTATTCACCACGTCAGCGCCTATTCCTGCGTTAAATAACTGGTATCCCTGTGTTGGGGTCTCAGTATCATTTTCAAGGTAAGCCCTGTTTTGTTTTGCATGATATTCCATTTGAACTTTTGCAAAGGCATTTACTAAATGGCTTCCAATCTTTTTTATATTGGCCCTTAATTCAGAAAAGGTATGCAATGGTGGAATGAAAGGTAAATACTTGGCACTGTCTGATAGTTTTGGTTGACCCGGAACTCCTTTGTTTACACCGTATACCAATGAAAGAGAATTTTCAAAATGTAACCAGTCTAACGGATGTGGGTGAATGTCAATAGATAATTCTCCACCGTATAAATTGGCTTCTGCTGCCTGGAATTTGAAAGTTTGATTGCCGGGAACGATTACGGAATCTTTCCCATCGGCGCCCAGCAGTTTTTGATTGTATATATAATTCTTAATATCGTTATTAAAGATCTCCGCATTAATTGTTACATGTTTGGAATTGTAGGTTGCCCCAATATCTTCCTGCAAATTAAACTCTGGTTTAAAGTCTACATTTCCGATCTGGTAAGCATTGGTTCCTGGATGCACACCGTTTGAAGATATCTCCGAAATATTTGGCGCCCTGTATCCTCTTCCAATATTTGCCTTCATGGAAAAGGCATTATTAAATCTATAAGACAATCCCGCACTGCCACTTACACCTGAAAATGTATGGCTGTATTTACTGAAAGGATTATCAGCCCCTGATGTATTATTGCCATAAACGGGTTTATCAAAACCCGTAGCAGGATCAGGCAAAGTATACAAAGCTTTGTTACTGAAATTCCTTACATCATACCTGATACCTCCTGCCAGTTCAAGCTTACCCATTGATTTTTTGGCAAAAATGAAAGGGCCTATATCAAACTGATCGTAGGATGGAATAATAAATTCTGTTCCGTCTTCTACCCTGTTATTTTGATACAGTCCATTTATTCCTGTGGTTATACTTAATCCGTTGTATTCATGAAAATAATATTTCAAATCGTAGCTGTATGTATTCAGCTTCAAAAAGAGGCCGGGTACATCTGCTTCGGGATGGCTGAATTCACGGCGAAGGCTTCTTTGAAAAGCAAGGTTAACGGCAAGCCTTCCTCTGCCCATGGAAAAACTATTGCTGCTATATATCCGGTAATGTTGTACATGCTGATGTAAGTGAGAAATTTTATAAGATGAAAGTTCTTCACCACCAACGATCGGCCTGAAAGTATCGTCTTCAGTAATTTGTTTCGTGAATTTCCTGGTTGCTGAATCGCGGCTTCCATCTGGTATTTCCTGGAGGTCATCAAACAATGATAGCCCTACATGACTATAACCCCATTTACGGTTTACACCAAATGTCGCTGAAGCGTCTGTTTCTGCAAAACCAGTATTGTAAACTCTTCCATCGTATTTGTTTTTATAATTCGTAGCCAGCTTATGTGTAAGCGTTCCTCCCCATGTAAAGCCATTGGTGTTGCCGGCGATACTTGCAGAATTTTCTATAAGACGGTTATTGGTTTGATATTCATTTAATATATTGCCTTTTATTTTTCCTTCTTCCGGGGAGTTAGGTGGTAAAAGGTTCACTACACCGCCAACTGCGTCTGAACCATAAATGAGACTGGCAGGGCCCTTTACCACTTCAACTTTGTCAACAGTATTTTGATCTACTTCTATACCATGCTCATCACCCCATTGCTGCCCCTCCTGCCTTACACCATCGTACAAAGTAAGTATGCGGTTAAATCCAAGCCCCCTGATAAATGGTTTTGAAACATTTGGGCCTGTAGTAACAGCACTGATACCCGGAACTTTTGAGATTGCATCAATCACATTGGTGCTGAGATTTTGCTGTAAGTATTGTTTGCTTATTGAAACAATAGGGATGGGATTTCGTCTTATAGAAGTAGCCTTGGAAGAGCCTGTAATTACAATTTCGCTTTCTTCTGTAATGGAGATATCCAATGAAAAATTTTCATCGATATTTTTATTAAACGAAATATTTTTTAATAAAGGCTTGTAGCCAACAAATCTTATTTCTGTAAGGTATGTGCCGTATGGAATATTATTGATTTGAAAATGCCCGGCGGAATTGGCAACTCCTCCTTTTTTAAGATCCGCGATAAAAACTGTTGCGCCTGCAAGTGGTGGTCCACTGGGAGAAGCAATAATATTTCCCGAAAAAGAAAATCTCTCCTGGTTCTTTTGTGCTTTCAATCCGGGAAAAAATAGCAATGCTATAAAAAATAATGCGACGTATTTAAGTTTCATTGTAAAATTGAATTAAGAATGCTTAATGGTTAAATTTTAAATCCAAATGGATTTAATAGTAATCGAATAGCTGCTCTCTTAGCTGAGCAAAAATTTTAATGGAATGTATTTATGCAAAAGAAGGAGGGCCTCTTAATTCAAAGAAGAAATGATCAATACTATGAAAAGGAAATTCACGAGCTGGACTATTAACAAACAATAATTCAGGAATTGCAGTCACTATAGGTTGGATCTGTAAGGTAAATGGAGATACAACAACAAGATTATTACATTGGCAATTAAAAACGGCTACTGATAAAACCGGGCTTTTAGAAGTCTGCGTATTTTTTACATTCGCGTCATTATGATTGGCA
>JBDTMP010000282.1:0-11323 GCA_039934215.1 Ginsengibacter sp. | reverse complement strand
CAGGCATTGCAATAGCAGTAGATTTCGTTTCACCAAGTGAAGGAGTCAAAGTTGCTGGATTAGTACTCAAGCCCAAATGATTTCTATGTCGTATAGCAATAGTATAATTTGCAGAAGGGACATTATTAAATGTAACGGGGCTTATACCATCAATGTCGACTATGTCACCATCACGTTGTAATAATGCACTTCTGGTTTGTAGGATATTAGCCCCGGGGTTTCCTGTTGTCGTATTTCTTAATTCCAAAAATACCCAATCAACAATATTGTCATCAGTAGATGCCTGGTTACCAAAAACACTTCCTGCCGCTGTTTCTGTTATAGTATTTGCAACGTGCGTAAACGAAGTACTATATGGAGCAGTTCTGTAAGGATCTGAAAGAGGAATTAAATTTGTTGGTGTTCTGAGAGCGTCGCTCATAACTCCGGTAGAAGTGTTATAAGCTCCCTGTAAAAAAACCTTTGCCTTTAAAAGATCAAACTTATCCAAAGCAGTAAGGCTGCCGGAAGCGGCTGTAATTGGGGCAGAGATTTGATCAGTGGCGACATTGTGAGTTTCACCTGAAGAACTCCAGTCAGTACCATTAAAGTAATATCCTCTTAAATTAGCTTCTGTTCCACTAACATCTCCCGCGTTAATATATTTTCCGGCAACGGTAACTGTGCCTGTAATACCTGTTTTGGTAATCGGCCAGTAAGCGGTTGTATAATCTGATATTTTTGGTGGCTTGTTAGGATCGGGAACAGCAAGAACACGTACACCGATTTTAGCACTGCTGTATGTACCAGAGGTGGTTAAAAATGCAGGACGATAACTTGTACCGGCCCCGACAGGAATTTCATTTGCAGAAACATTTGCTGTGAGTTCCTTAAATACCTGGCCTGTACCTGCCGTTTCAATAAATTTACTGGTTCCTGCTCCTGAAAAAGTAGCAACATTCGCAAGTGTCAGATTAAAATTGGCTGTTTTAATTTTTCCATTTGTAAATGTTAAGCTCGTACCGATTCTTGTATTGCCCGTAAGTGTTGCGCCGGCAGTATTATTAATTTCCAGCACCGGAATGGTGAAGCCATTCATATTTACATTTTGATTGGCGCTGCCCTGTAACAAAATTTTACCTGGCCCCAATATATCAGTAGTGCCGGTCACGTCACCTTGTACAGCTATTACAGCGCCCGATTGAATGAAAAGTTGTGCGCCATTTACTGTTAGCTGGGCATCCAGAGAGATCGCCGAAAAAATGCCGGCAATGGTAAAAAAATAGGTAAGTTTTCTTATCATAAAAGAATGATTTAAATAAATAAAAAATACAAAAACTAATTTTACTCTAATATAATATTCTTATAAGAAATTATTTTTTGTAATGATTAAACGGCAGGATTGGATTATTCAGCAGATAATCAGGTGATGCAAATTAAAGAAAAAAAATATCAGAAATTCATCAATCTTTACAAATGATTTATTATTTTATTTTTAAGGAAAAGCCCATAGTCTGCTTTTGCGCATTTCTCTTTTTAGCTTAGGTTTGTAAATCTTAAAAGCAATTCATGTCTATAGAAATAAAAGTCCCTTCTGTTGGTGAAAGTATCAATGAAGTAACGCTCACAAAATGGATAAAAAAAGATGGTGATTGGGTTAATCGCGATGAAGTGATTGCTGAATTGGAGAGTGAGAAAGCCACATTTGAAATTAACGCCGAGCAACAGGGAATTCTTCATACGGTGGCAAAAGAAAATGACACGCTTAAAGTAGGTGATATCGCCTGTACGATTGATGATAAAGCTGAAAAGCCTGCTTCAGAAAAAAAAGAGAACGGTGCAGCAAAAAAAGAGGAGAAGAAAGATGCATCGGTAATTGAATCAAAAGAATCTTCATCAAAAAAAGAAATTTCCACCGAAGACAAGCCTCCGGCCGAGCTGGTTAAGAATAAAGATATAAAAGCCACGCCGGTTGCAGCGGCAATTTTAGCAGATAAAAAAATAGATGTAAAAAAAGTAATACCTACCGGCTCCAATGGAAAAATTACAAAACATGATGTAATGGATGCTCTTTCAACCCCGGGAAGAGCAATTGGTAAGGAGCTATTCAGCCGTAGCGAGAAACCTGAGAAAATGAGTAACCTGCGAAAAACCATTAGCCGCAGGCTGGTTGAAGCAAAAAATACAACCGCCATGCTTACCACTTTTAACGAGGTGGATATGACCGCAATCATGGAATTGAGAACAAAATATAAAGAGATATTCAAAAAGCAACATGAAGTAAATCTTGGCTTTATGAGCTTTTTTACAAAAGCCTGTTGCTTTGCCCTGCAGGAATGGCCCGCCGTTAATGCCGGTATTGACGGAGACAATATAGTTTATCATGATTACTGTGATATTTCTATTGCCGTGTCGTCTCCCAAAGGATTGGTAGTGCCTGTAATCAGGAATGCTGAAAGCCTGAGTATGGCTGAAATTGAAAAGGAAGTTGTTCAGCTTGCTACAAAAGCAAAAGATAGTAAGCTTACTATTGAAGAAATGACCGGCGGAACATTTACTATTACTAATGGCGGCATATTTGGCTCGTTAATGAGCACCCCAATTATTAATATTCCGCAAAGCGCAATCCTGGGTATGCATAATATTGTAGAAAGGCCGGTCGCATTAAAAGGGCAGGTTGTTATAAAACCTATGATGTACCTCGCAGTAAGCTATGATCATCGCATCATTGATGGCCGGGAGTCTGTAAGCTTTTTAGTGAGATTAAAAGAAATGCTTGAAAATCCTGAGCAACTCTTATTTGGCAGGGATCCCATAAAAGCGTTGCTTGAGCTGTAATGATTATGGCTAAGAAAATAAATTTTTAAATGGATATTCCTGGAAACGAAATTCTGGCACCTTCTTCAGGAAAGTATTTTCAGAGACATTTGCAATTTGCCGAATCTTTAATAAATACGTATAAAGGCGGAGAACCTTTTCACCTGTACATTCAAAAATATTTTGCTTCCCACAAAAAACATGGGTCAAAAGATAGAAAGCAAATAGCCTCTCTATGTTATAATTATTTTCGTTTAGGCTGTGGTGTTAGCCGCGGTGTTGCAATCCACGATAAATTTTTACTCGGCACTTTTTTGTGTAATTCCGGCCCCTCGCTTCTATTGGCCCAATTAAAGCCTGGCTGGAATCAAGTAATAAATTCCGAATTAAATGATAAGCTGAAACTTGTAGAAAATTTTTTTGATGCTAAAAATATTTTCCCCTTTCAAAAATTTCTAAGCAAAGAAATTGATCATGATAAATTCACTATTTCTTTCTTACAGCAACCGAAAATATTTCTCCGGGTAAGACCGGGGAAAGAAGCTATACTCCTGGAAAAAATAAGAGCCGCAAATTTTTCTTTTGAGAAAATTAATGATAACTGCCTTGTATTTTCTCACAATGAGAAAATAACTGGCGTGATAAATATAGACAAGGAAGCCGTTATCCAGGATTACAATTCTCAACGCACCGGTGAATTTTTTTTAAAATATTTCCCCCGGCAAAAATTGGAAGATGAGGCAGAAAAAATAAGTTCACAAATTGCAGTTTGGGATTGCTGTGCAGGCAGTGGCGGAAAATCAATTCTCGCCTTTGACACTATTGAAAATTGTAAGCTAACAGTTACAGATAAACGCCCTGCCATTCTTCAAAATCTTAAAAAAAGATTTGCGGCCGCTGGCATACGAAATTATGAAGCATTTGTTTTAGATATTGAATCAGGGGCGCAACTGTCAACGGGTGCCAACTTTCAGATTATAATCGCGGATGTTCCATGCTCCGGTTCCGGCACCTGGGCGAGAACCCCTGAACAACTCATTTTTTCTAAAGAAGAAGAAATAGAAAAATACGCCTCACTTCAAAAAAATATCATTAAAAATATAGTGCCACGTCTGAAAGAAAGTGGTATTCTTTTGTATATCACGTGTTCTGTTTTTAAAAAGGAAAATGAAGAAAACGTTGATTATATCATAGAAAATTTTCAGCTTAATTTATTGCACAAGGAATATTTGAAAGGCTATGAAATGCAGGCGGATACCTTATTTGTGGCTGTTTTTAAAAAAAGCCAGCAGGCTATTGAACAATTATTTTAAGAGTTTGTTTGCTTTTCCCATCCGCATACTTAAGGATATACAGCCCACCAGAAAGTGGTTGTAAATTATCAAACTTAATCAATTGCGTTTGCCCTTGTTGGAGGCTAACTGATTTGATAAATAATAATTTCCCTTCTGCTGTATACAAAGCCAGGGTGCCCGTTCCGGAAATTACAGGCTTGATAAGTACAGAAAAATTATCCTTAAATGGATTCGGGAAAATCTTGATGTTTTTGTTTCCTAATATTAAATCCATGTTTTTGGCGATGCGTTGTTGGGCCAGGTCGTCATAAGCAATATGAAAATTTGGAATTCCATATCCTATACGATCGTCGGGATTACTATAGATGCTGCTGCTTTTCACAACTGCCTGCATGATTTCCATATTTGAATATTCAGGAAATGCCTGCCAAAGACAAGTGATGAGCCCGGCTAAATTTGGAGTGGCAAATGAAGTCCCGTTTCCTGCGCCGATTGCGCCCCCTGTTGTAGATAAAGCTGTCGCAACACCTACCGAGGCTACTGTTGGTTTTAACTGTCCATCGCCTGAAGGGCCGTAACTACTAAAACCCGCCGGAGTTCCTGACGAATTTACCGCACCCACCGTCATTACACTATCTGCATCGGCAGGTGAAATAATAAAATGCCATGAGTTGTTTCCTTCGTTGCCTGCCGCAACTACCACGATCATTCCTTTTTTTGCAGCAAGGTCCGCAGCTTTCGCAATAATCGTTGTGTTACCATTCATATCAGCATAGGTATGATTGAAAGAGGGATTGTCGAATGTGCTATAACCCAGTGATGTTGAAATTACATCAACTCCAATGCTATCTGCACGCTCAGCCGCCGCCGCCCAATATTGCTCTTCAACAGGCGACTCGGTGCCAGCATCTTCTGTTCTGTATAAATAATATTTTGCTTTGGGGCTGCTGCCAACCAACTGGCCGGGAATGTTTCCGGCGATAATTGAAAAACATTGCATGCCATGCGAATGATCTTCATCAACGCTTATTTCATTCTTGACAAAGTCATACGTTTCTGCTATTTGATTATTGCTGCGCACACTGTCGAATGCAGGTAAAGTGAGGTAATGATAGAAACCTGCATCCAGAATTGCTAACAGCATTCCTTCTCCATGAAAACCTTTATTATGTAAATATTCTCCTTCGTGAATATGAATCTGCTGGGTTGCATTTCCATAATTATAAAAGTCATTTACACCTGTCGCAGACTGGGAAGTAGTAATTGAATTTATTTGTTCATTAAACTTATTATTGAGTGGCGATTGCATATTTACCGGTCGCATCAAAGGCTGAGAATTTATAACAAAAGGCATGTTATTAATTTTTGCTAAAGCAACTGCATCAGTTGTTTCTATACAAACCTGGTTGAGCCACTTTGATTTATCAAGTATAGTAACGTTGCCGGATAAACGCACGCTGTCAATGTAAGCAGGAGTGATGGGCAAATCTGTTTCATCGATAGTAATATTTTGCTTTAATCTTCTTTGGATTGACTTAGCCGATAAGAATTTTGAAGGGTCATTTATAGTAAAAGGGGTGCCCGCTTTATCTTTAAATCTTACAATGTATTTGGTAAATTGAGCAGAAGATGTGATTGCAAAAAAAAATGTCGCAACGGCCAGGAGATAAATAGTTTTCACCAGGAAAATTTTTAGGGCTGATGATGATAAAATTTTAAATCAATTATGATCAATTATACTAAGCTTTACACCGTAACCATCATAATATGCAGGCCTGCCTGGTTGTTCTCCCTGGTATTCCCAATGTAGAAACTCGCGGTAAATTAATCCAATCCCTTTTCCATATTTCTCAACAGAATAATTTTTCTCGGCATATTGTGTGCCTGATATTGAAGGATCCTGGCCCAGAAATTCATCACGCTGAAGCACCTTTATAGTACTGTCTATTGCAACTGAATTAATAGTAAGCGGCACATTTACACTGTCATAAATATAATCCCAATCTTCCAGGTATTTTACATCCGTATAGTTAGAATAAGTATCGATAAAAGAATTTCCTTTCCAGGAAAAATCCTGTTTTACAGGCTGCTCCAGTTTCAAAAAGCGCAGGTTATTTTCTACAAACTCGATTGAGTTGGATGTTGGCACTACCATAAAAGTATTATTTGGAGCCCAGGGCTGAGAGGCATTTTGCCTTATAAAACGTAGTATGCGATAAGCCGGGCGTCCCTTGTTATCCGTTATCTGGGCATCTACTCTATCTTGCACCTGGTAGTGAATTATACTTGCCTGCTGGCCAAAATTTATATAGTAAACTGTTGAGTCAAGATCGTATGTGATGTATTTGCCTACTTGTAATGGATAATAATCCATCACGGAGGCAGAGACAAAATTCTCTGTTTCTTTTTTACACGATGTAAATAAAAATGAAATAAAAATCAGTGCGGAAATATATTTAGTCATTTCGAAATATTACAGGTTTCAGTTAGTGTAAAAAAAAGAGCATTAATAAGATGAATATGCTGCGTAAGCTTTTAATCCATTAGTTTCTTTGTATAATCCCTCCACCAATTACATCATCATCTTCATAAAATACGGCACTCTGTCCGGGGGCGATTCCTTTTACATTTCCATAGAAACGGACATTAACCCCATTTTCGTATTTGAAAAGTTGAGAAAGTGCCCCTTTATCTTTATACCTGATTTTTGTATGGGCTTCTATACCGTTTGATATACTTTCATATTTCATCCAGTTGATACCCGATACCGTCATTTTATTTTTATTCAAATCTTCTTCATCACCCAGCACCACCGTATTGGTTTCAGGAATAATTTCAGTGACGAATGCAGGCTTTCCCAAAGCGATATCAAGTCCTTTTCTTTGACCAACGGTATAGAACGGGTAACCTTTATGAGAGCCTAAAATATTTCCAGCAGCATTTACAAATACTCCTCCTGAAACTTTTTCTTCCAGCCCGGGCACTTTTCTTTTAAGAAAACCACGGTAATCATTATCGGGAACAAAGCAAATTTCATAGCTCTCACTTTTTTTGGCAAGATCGGGATATCCAAAATCGTGAGCCATCTGCCTGATTTCAGTTTTACGGTACGTGCCCAATGGAAGAATAGTGCGGGATAGCAAATCCTGCTGCAATCCCCAAAGCGCATAGCTTTGGTCTTTCGTTTCATCAGTGCCTTTTCTTATAAAATACCGGTCATTATCATGCTTGTGTACCTGCGCATAATGCCCGGTCGCGATAAAGTCGCAATTCAGCGCATCCGCTCTTTTTAGAAGCGCCCTCCACTTAATATGTGTGTTGCACATTACGCAAGGGTTTGGGGTACGCCCTGCAATATATTCTTCTACAAAATTTTCAATAACAAAGTCTCCAAATTCTTCCCTTATATCTAAAATAAAATGCGGGAATCCATGCTGTACCGCTGCCGCACGGGCATCATTAAAACTATCCAGGTTGCAACAGCCTGTTTCTTTATTATTATTTCCAGAACTGGTTGCATAATCCCAGGTTTTCATAGTAATGCCAACTACTTCATATCCTTCGTGATGAAGCATCAGAGCCGCTACAGTGCTGTCAATACCGCCGCTCATAGCCATTAAAACCTTACCTTTTTTATTCATAATCTTGAAAAGAATTTGCAAAGATAAGAAGTTTCATGCGGGTGCTTATTGCTGGAAATTATAATTTATTAGTTCAATATTTTATAACAAAATATTGAAAGACAGGGGATAATAAAAACTAAAGCAGATAGAATGCTAATAATGAAATTTTTTGGATTTGCTTTTATAATTTTGCCATTGTTTTTTTAAAGCTTAATCCATATTTTAAAGATGAACCGTGGCGACTTCCCTATCTCTGTTACTTATAATTCCCTACAGCCTGACTTAATTAAATGGGTTCGCGAATTTTCAAAACATCTTAAGATAAATCCTGACGACAACTTTATTCAATACCCTGAAAGTTTCGCATCGGGCTTTGCTAAAGTTTGCAGTATTGAACCTGGACTCACCTACCGTATTGTAGATTATACCCTTAATACAGATTTTGTTTTTACCCGCGAACCCTCTGATGACTTTTACCTGATCATTTATTTATACCAGTATAAAAATTCTCCAAAGCTTCGCTATACGGTTAACAACCAGGTAATTTTTGACGGAGTAGGTAATGATTTTTCTACTGTTTTAATGACAAATAGCCTGGTTTCTCAAAGCCTGGAACTGGTGGCCGATACCATTGTGAAAGGGCTTACTATTCAATTAACAGATGAATGGCTGGCTGAAAAAATTATGCAGGAAAAAACATCTAACTATTCTTTATTCAGGGAAAAAAATGTTTTTAAATTTTTTTTAACGCCGAAAAGCCAAAAACTTTTAAACGAAATATTTTCTGATAACCCGGATAGCGCAACTCCCGAGCTACATTTGAAAACCAGGGTTCTTAGAATTTTAGAAGGCTTCCTCGAAAATATTCTTCAAAACGGAACATCAGAACATGCATTTCCTTTTCCGGAAAAAGATTTTCAAAGTATTCTGAAAATAGAGAACCTGCTTTTAGAAAATTATACAGCCGGGTTTCCGAAAATTGAAAATCTCTCCCGCATCGCCCTTATGAGTGAAACAAAATTGAAAACTTTTTTCAAAAAAGCATTTGGCATGGGGCTTTACGAATATTATCAAAAAAACAGGATGCACAAAGCAAAAGAACTTCTTGAGACTACTAAATATTCTGTATCCGAAGTAGGCTCTCTTTTAGGGTACCAAAATCTGAGTAACTTCTCCCATGCTTTCAAAAAAGAATTTGGCCATCTGCCAAAAGATTGTAGGAAAATAGGGTAAAGGTCCTGTCCCTCGTGGAGGACCTATGTAAATTTGCTTACAAGAGTCAATCTTTTCTAAGGAATATTCGGGTTGTCTATTTTCATTAAAGAAAAGATTACCGCATCATTAGCTTTGGTTGGTTCTTTACCCCATGTAATGTATGATGGGCGGGCTTCCTAATGTCTTATGCAGGCATTTCTAAGCCGCCTGTAGCAGTATTCTTACTTTCATCTTTTTTAAATTTGATTAAAGCCTTTTAACCTGAGAAACTCCTGTGCATCCTTCTGAAAAACAAAAACCCCTGGTTACTAATTTGAAGCATTTATAATGCTCGTAACTAACCTCTAAACTAGAAGAGCCTCCTTTCGGAGGCTTTTTGTATAAAGCTGATAGATGGTTTTATACCTTCATTCACTTAACTTTGCACCCCGTAAATATAAAAATATGAGTGGTGCTTTAAAAGAAGTAAGAAACAGGATTCAAAGCGTGCAAAGTACGCAGCAAATAACCAAAGCAATGAAGATGGTAAGTGCCGCCAAACTGAGAAGGGCACAGGATGCAATTATACAGATGAGGCCGTACGCTAAAAAATTGCAGGAGATGCTCAACAATATCGTGAGTAACTCCGACGGGAATATTAATATGGCTCTTGCTGCTGAAAGGCCGGTTGAAAAACTGCTTGTGATTGTGATTACAAGCGACAGAGGATTGTGTGGCGGTTATAACAGCAACCTGATTAAGCTTGCCAAACAAGTGATCGCAAATAAATATCCTTCAGTAGCTGCAAAATCAAATTCCGGGATACTTCCAATAGGAAAAAAGGGATACGAGCATTTTTCAAAAAATAAGTTTACAGTAATTGATCAATATTGGAGCATATTTTCTAATCTCAGTTTTGATAATATCGCATCAGTGGCAAAGTATGCTATGGATGCATTTTCTAATGGCGATGTTGACGCTGTAGAACTTGTGTACAGTGAGTTCAAAAATGCGGCCACCCAAAATTTTATTGCCGAGCAATTTCTCCCGGTCAGGAAAACGGAAAAAAAGAAAGGTGAGACCAATGCCGATTTTATTTTTGAGCCAGGTCAAGCGGTTCTTATCGAAGAACTGATGCCCAAAATACTGAATACGCAACTATACAAAGCCATATTAGATGCGCATGCGAGTGAACATGGAGCCCGCATGACCGCTATGGATAAAGCAACCGATAATGCACAGGAACTTTTGAAGGCCTTAAAAATAAGTTATAACCGTGCAAGGCAGGCCGCTATAACAACAGAGCTTACTGAAATAGTAAGTGGGGCCGCGGCGTTGCAGGGATAAGTTCTTGTCAATAGTCAATAAGTCAATGGTCATAGAGTTATTGAGTCAATAAAATTTTAAATAATTTTTGTCATGATAAAATTAATTGACCTGGAGGTTTACAAGGTTGCCATGCAAATAGGAGATGATATTTGGGACATAGTCGATAAATGGGATTTTTTTAATAAGGACACGTTGGGAAAACAATTTGTAAGAGCAGGCGATTCAATCGCATTAAATATTGCTGAAGGTTATGGCAGGTTTTTTTTCAAAGAAAATAAAAATTTCAATTATTACAGCCGTGGCTCGGCCTATGAATGTACCAGTTGCATAAGGAAAGCGGTGAAAAGAAAATTAATTACAAAGGAAAAAAATACAGAACTCCGACTTTTATTTGAAAAATATTTAAAGCTGATAAATGCTTATATTAAATCTATTGGTCAAATGAGAAGCCCCAATGACTTAATGACTAATGACTCAATGACAATTGACTAATAAAAATGGAACTAAGCACAATTATTCCGCACATAGAAGCATTGATATTTGCAAGTGACAAGCCGTTATCTGTTCATGAGCTGTACGAGCTTGTAAATAATGCAATTGGTTTTATTGAAGATCGTGCAGACCAGGAGCAAATTGAAGCGGCGATAAATGCAATTGAAGAAAAATACAATTCTGAATTTTATTCTTTTGAAGTAGTTCAAAGCGGAGGCGGCTGGCAGTTTCTTACCAAGAAAGAATTTCACAAAACAATAGCCCAGCTTAATGGTGATAAATTTTTGAAAAAACTTTCTGTTGCTTCTTTGGAAACACTTTCAATTATTGCCTATAAACAACCCGTTACAAAATCGGAAATTGAAATTATAAGGGGAGTAAATTGTGATTACGCTGTTCAAAAATTATTAGAAAAAGAACTTGTAATAATTGCAGGCCGGAAAGAAGATGCTCCTGGCAAACCACTTATCTATACAACATCCAAATCTTTTATGGACTATTTTGGAATCAATAGCCCTGATGATCTTCCAAAAATAAAAGAAGTACTTAACCAGGAGATAATTGAAGCAACCAGGATTGAACAAAATGAAATTG
>JBDTMP010000281.1:0-4904 GCA_039934215.1 Ginsengibacter sp. | reverse complement strand
TCATCACCAGCCCTGCAGAAATTGCGTTTACCCTTACACCTGATTTGCCAAAATATTGCGCGAGATAAATTACGATATTTTCAAGCGCTGCCTTATTGATGCCCATGCCCGCATAACCTGGAAACACACGCTGGGAGGCATTGTAGGTAAGCGTAAGAATGGAGGCAGCAGGGGATAGATATTTTTCCGCCACGCGGCAAATACGAAGAAGCGAATATGCGCTGATGTTAAATGAATCCATAAGATCCTCGAAAGGAATATTAAGATAAGTGGTGGCAGCTTCCTGCGAGCCGGGAAAAGTAGCGCACATTACTTTCTGATTTCCATAAGCGGCGCCGTGTAAAATGTAATCAATGCCGCCATATTGCTGATGCACTTTGTTAATAAAATTTTCTATTTCATTTTCATTTCTCAAGTCAACCCGCGTCGCAAGTTTTGTATCCATTCCATTTTGTTCAAGCAATGCTAGAACTTCTTTTTCTGTTTCAGGAGCAAAACTGATGGCAACCGTGCAACCAGACTCCACTAACTTTCGGGCAATGTGCCAGGAAATAGAACTATCATTCCTTACACCAAAAACCAAAGCGATCTTTCCTGTATTATCAATCATGATTATCTTTTGAAATTACCATTGCGCTATTGGTGCTGCCAAAGCCATAATTAAGACAAACAATTCTGTTGATTTCTTTTTCAATAGAATGCTGTGGCAATAAATCGCGGTAAGCAGCAAGTGGTTCTTTTATTCCCTGCCAGTCACTCTCGAGTTGGAAATTTTCAGGTTGGTCATTTAAATTTTCCGAGTTAAGACAAGGTGAAATTTTTTGTTCCTGCAGCATCAGTAAAGCAGTAATTAATTCTACGGCCCCGGCTGCGCCAAGCATGTGCCCGAACTGAGACTTGGGCGCCGATATTTGAAAACCTTTATCACCAAGATAAGTAACAATGCTTAATAATTCTATGGCATCACCTAATGGTGTAGATGTTCCATGTACTTTTACAACGTCTGGAAATAAGCGCTTCGTATCCGCACCCAGCAATCCATTCCAAAGGCGTTGCTGTCCGTCAAATGACGGCGCAAACATATCGCCGCTACCATCAGAATTATTGAAATAATTATCAATCACCGCAAGAATTTTAGCGCCTCTCGCTTTGGCCATGTCGTATGCTTCAAGTGCAACGATACCTGCGCCAAACGAACAAACAAAGCCGTTCCTGGCAGTATCAAAAGGGCGTGACGATTTTTCGGGATCCAGCCCACGCGTTAATATCTGCATAGCATCAAAGCCAAGGAAGGATTCAATAGATGTGCCTTCTGTGCCGCCTGCAATCACCCTGTCCTGAAGGCCATAAGCGATAAGGCGATATGCATAACCAATATTTCCTAAACCCGTTGCGCATGCTGACCCGATGCTTTCACAAACGCCTTTGCTTTTAATAAGACAGGAAACATTGGCTGCATCACGATATACCATACAACGATCTACATTATGTGTGCCGAGGAAACGTGTTTTTTTATCAAGCGAAAAAAAATTATGCCATGCCTTTCTCGAGACTTCGTTTCCGCCGGCGCCGCACCCGATCACAACGCCTGTTTGTTCGGATTGGACTTCTTTTTCATTCCAGCCGCTCATGATGATCGCATCTTTTGCAGCAAACATAGACCAGATGCTTCCAAGATCTGCTGTTGCGAGATTAGAAGCGGGTATGCGTTCCCGTGTGTCTCTGTAAAATTCCGGGTAATCGTGAAGAATGGTGGATTTTATTTCTTCAAGTCCGGCTTCTTCTAAAGAAACATAGCCACTCACAATCGACCTTATTTTTTTGCCGTATTGTTTCGCCTCATCCCATTCACGAATACAACTTTGGTTGGAAAATATTTTTTTACTGAATTCATCAATGTCTTTGCAGGTTGGAAAAATACCACCCATGCCTACAATGGCCACTTTACGAAATGTCATCATTCATCGTTTTTATCGGCATATTTTAAAATTAAGGTGATGGTATCACCAACGGTAGAACCTATATTATCTACATCATCGTCATCAAAATCAAACCCGAATTTTTCTTCGGCCTTTGCGATGATGTTTACTATTTCTGTTGAAGGAGCGCCAAGATCTGTAATGAGGTCGGTATTTTCAGTAATGTTGTCCAGTTTGTTTTGATCTAAAGTGGGAACGGTTTTCAGGATTTCTACAATTTTATCTTTTACTTCCTGGCGGGTCATGGTGTTTTAATTTTTAAGTTATTAATAAAGTTTTTCAATTTTAATTCCTTTGGTTATTACTTTTTCTATTTCCGTAATGAGTACAAAATCTTCAGACAATTCAAAATTCCTCAGCGAATTTTCAGTGAATAATTTAAAGTAATTTTTCAAATCCAAATCGGTAGTTACTTTATATATACGCCCTGACGTTGCCATTTGTCTGAATTTATAAAAAGTAATGCTACCGATGCAAATATACTTTTCATTTAATCGTATAAACCCGTGGCAAAGGACTTTTTCAATACTCATGAAAACAAAATTCCTTTCCTTGTAATATTCTTTATACCCTATTGCCATTTTACTAGTGTCAAGAAAAGCGCTGCATGAAACAGCAGTGGCCTGGCCAAATGATTCCACCTGATCCACCGCCCTGAAAATGCCGAAGTGATCCTGAACATCGGGCTTTTTGGGAGTGTAAGCCGCAACTATACCTGCATTGGGCGCATGCCAGAGGTATTCATCAACCAGAAGCTTCGATGGGCCATGCGGCAATATTAAATGTGGATCCTGCCCTACGAGCGATTCCATTTTTTTAATTTATTAGATAATTTTTCTGAATTCATTCAACTGGTTGTTTCAAGATCTTATTAAGGACTCTGCACTTTCAGGAAAAATAAAGTATTTAATTTATGTAGCCAGAAACGGTTTTTAAAAAGAAACAGCAGATAAAATCTTTTAAATAATTCCACCATTTATTTTAATGTCCGAACCATTTATATAACTCGCTTCGTCTGAAAGCAAAAATGCAATTACACCAGCCACTTCGGAGGCCTGGCCAAGTCTTTTCAACGGGATGTGTGTTTTGTATTTTATCTTAAAAGGTTCTGGTATTTTTTTTGTCATGCCTGTTTCGATATAACCTAACGAAACACTAATTACTCGCAGCTCATTAATTTCAGACAATTCTCCTGCCTCTCTCGCAAGTGATTTTGTAAATCCTGTAAGCCCTGCTTTAGTAGCGGCATACACGCATTGAAAAGCATTTCCTAATTCACCGATAACAGAACTGATATTGATAATGATTCCTCTTTGTTTCGCATGAAAAACTTTAAAGGCTGCTTTGCTGATCATGATAGGTGCTTTAAGATTCAATTGCAGCATCCTGTCTATTTCATCTTCGGGCTGGTACATTAATGCCTTATCAAGGGTGATGCCGGCATTGTTAATTACGCAGTACAGGTCCTTTGAAAAATTTTTCTTGATGGTGTTGCAAAAGTTTTTGAGTTCGTCCCCGTTAGCGAAGTCTGCGCATAATTTCTCGTGGTTCTCACTATTTCTTAATTCATTCCAGACTGTATCAAGATTCTCTTCGCATGATGCGTGCAGAATTAATGAATATTTATCCTGGAGCTTTAAGGCAATTGATTTTCCAATTCCCCTGCTTGCACCGGTAATAAGAACTTTCATATTGAAAATTGAATTGGTATTTTTTCAATATACAGATTTTTCCAGCAGCACGGTCATACGAAAGTTACCAACCTTTTAAGGGTTGGCAACTCTAAAGTATTTACTAAGGTAATATCAAATGCAAATCTCCGAATTGATGCCAGTAATAACCGGCCTTTATTTCTTCACGATAAGCCTTGTAATATACTCAAATCCCGCAATTGATTGCAGCATGTTAAGGTGCGATGCTCTCGGCTCGTGGAAACCTGTAAGAAGCCCATCAATTATTTTCATAGAATAACTTTCATCAATAAACAAATCTGTATTTCCGCGGTAAGGTATTACAATTCCCTCGTGGTTAATAGCCGTCTCGATTGCCCTGACGACTGAGGTGCCCACGGCAATGATGTGCCTGTTTTCACTTTTTGCGGTATTGATAATAAGCGCAGTAACAGGATCGATCTCCATATATTCGGGAATGGAGTTTCAAATTCTTCAAGGCTTGACACGCCAATATGCAAAAGCACCGGTGCTTTTGTCACACCTTTCTTTAACAATCCTGTTGTTAGTTCCGGCGTAAATCCCCTGCCCGCCGAAGGAATTTCGGAGCTCCCGATTTCGGCTAAGGTGTAACGTTAGCTAAGCCTTACCATGATGAGAATAGGGATATTGTTCTGGTTTTTGCAACGTTGGGAACGCGTAATTGAATCATTTTAAGAATATAAATTGAAATACACAAACTTCGAAATACCTTTTTGAAAAATCAATTATTAATTAGGCGCATCTTAAATGATTGATGCAGGCATCTTTTTGTCCTATACAGCCTTCTATAATTTTTTTTTGCACTATTATTGTATATCTAATGGCACCCGCTTTATACTGATTTCCTTTCATAAAAAACTTTTGTTTGCTCAAAAGTTTTTTTGTTTTAATTCGCAACTATTCTTTTTCGATCGACAGGTTAAGTATTTTTCCTTTATTCCAGGCTTTGTATTCAGTTTTAAAATTTTTGGCATTTTGTTGTGTAAGATGTTCGTCGTCCAGTGAAATAATATCCGGACTTCCTGCATTTACCCAGGCTGTGTACCAAAAATTGGCAATATCCTGGATTGAAAGTCGCAGTTGCTGTTCCACCATTCCATTCAACGCGGTATTGAATTGTTTTGCGTATTCATCAGAAAAAACCGGCTGGTTATAAGATAAAATATTTTTTCCGGAGGCATCTTTTTTATAAAGATTGTCTTTATTGAACTGG